>CAIUHB010000083.1 GCA_903898855.1 uncultured Actinomycetes bacterium
CGATTCACCGGGACCGATTGGTCCTATCTCCTGGGTAGATAATGCAGTGAGCTACGCGGTCTCGGTGATGGATCCCGCAAAAGTATTTTTAGGTTTTCCTGGGTATGGCCGCGATTGGGTAACTAATTTGGTGGGAGTCTGTCCCTCAGATGTAGAAGCGGGTATCTATCAAAAAATTAAAGTCACAGCGGTGAGCGTTGGCAAGAACCTCATTACCTATCAAGCAGCAAACTCATTGAGTAGTGGTCAACTACTTTCAATTTCTGGGCTCTCCAACCCAGCTCTCAATTTAACTGATGTATCGATTTACTCGAGAACGAAGGATGCCTTCACCGTTAAAGCTTCCGTCACCGCTTCCTCTATCAAGAGCGCGAGCGGTGTTGCATATGCTTACCTACATTCTGTTTTTAGTACCAATAAAGCAACCGCGCAATATCTTCCCTATGGTGGCACTCCTACCTACAGCTCTGCCTACGCTGAAACCGGATTTACCTACTCTCGTACTTACAATGGATTTACCGTGAATCAAAGCCCGACCTCCTGCACGGTTACACGTCAGGGTTGGTATCAAGATGCCCAAAGCATTGCTGCGAGAGCTGCCCTCATCACCAAATACAAAATAGGCGGATTAGCCGAATGGGTATTGGGCCAAGAGAATATTGATGTCATAAATTCCATCACCAGCGTCGGCCGAACATTAGCCGTCAATGCTGCACTTGCAGTCGATACCTCAACCATTTCTTATGGAGATTCACTCTTGTTAACTGGTTCGCTTAAACAAGGCGATGGCACTCCTGTTGCTGGTGTTCCAGTTCATCTGACCTTGACTCATGCCGATGGCGTTGTAAAAACAATTTGGAGTGGAGTCACTGATCCAACTGGATCTATTGCCCAACGCGTAAAGGTTGCTACCTCAGGAACATTTGAACTTATCTCTGATTCAACATGGAGCAAAGTCACTGGTGGAAATAGCACGGCAATGGTTTCAGTAGCGCCGATACTTCACATAAATGCGCCATCGACAATGAAGTCAGGTGCGACATATCTATTGAGCGGATATCTCGTGCCCGCGATAGGTGGAATCACGGTGCACCTTGGAGCAGCGGTTGCGACCACAGATTCGGCAGGTGCATTTACCTTTGCAATCGCCGAGAAGAGCAAGGGCTTCCACACCTATCAATTAAGCACGGATGGAACTCCACAGCTCGCCCCGGTCGCTTCCAACTCCTTCCAACTCTTAGTACGGTAGTCCCGATGGCAACAACAATTACCGAATCCGAGCTGCGCCTCGATCAGCTCCTGGATCGACCATGGGTCACTGTCGTCTGGGACGATCCAGTCAATCTCATGACTTATGTGACATATGTTTTTATTAAATTATTCGGTTTCAGTAAAGAGCGGGCACATGAGTTGATGTTGCAAGTTCACAATGAGGGGCGTGCGGTTGTCAGTACCGGAACTCGGGAAGAGATGGAGCGCGATGTACAACGTCTCCACGAACATGGCCTCTGGGCAACCCTCCAACGAGATGACAAGATGTAATGTCACATTTTGAAAAACTAGGCGATGGTTACTCACTCGCGCTGACGCAAGATGAAGCACATATTCTTATTAATTTAGTAGAACAACTCCTTGAGCTATTAGGTGAAGGAGATTTCTTTCACCACTACGACAACTCCGATCCGCTGGCCCAACTCATGTCCATGCCAGCTGAAATAACTGCCCCCGAAGATCCAGTCTTAATGCGTTTGTTGCCCAACGCATATGCAGATCCGGAAGCAGCCTCAGATTTTCGTCGATATACCGAGCCGGCGCTGCGCGGAAATAAGCAACGAGTTCTACGACAGGTTCGAGAAGAACTCACCATCATTGTTGATAGCAAAGTAGATGGCGTCGTCGAAGAGTTAGATGCCGATATCTGGCTGATTGCACTCAATGATCTTCGACTGGCGCTCTCAGTACGCCTAGATATTGATAGCGATAGTTTTGAGAAGTTTGAGCTGATGGCCGATGAAGATCCCCAAAAACCTGTCTACGCGGTCTATTACTGGCTGGGTTGGCTACAAGAGAACTTACTTTCCGCCCTAACCTCATAAGCCCTCCGCCTTTCGGTAGGCTGGAGCAGTGAGTACGCCACCTATTACCGCGGATTCGCCTATTGGAGTCTTCGACTCTGGCGTTGGTGGTTTGACCGTAGCTCGAGCAATTATTGATCAGCTTCCCAATGAATCCATTATCTATATCGGCGATACTGCGCGCGGTCCCTATGGCCCACGTCCGCTAGCTGAAGTACGTGAATTCGCACTCGAGATTATGGATCAACTAGTTGCAGCCGGAGTTAAAGCGATTGTGATTGCGTGCAACACCGCAAGCTCGGCCATGCTGCGCGATGCGCGTGAGCGTTACTC
>CAIUHB010000084.1 GCA_903898855.1 uncultured Actinomycetes bacterium
CGCACATCGACCGCTACTGCTGTGACGGATGCTCGGGTTGCAGCGCTCGCGCACGATCAGGTCATTGGCCTTGTTACTCAACACCCACAAGTTTCCCTCGAATTACTACGCCGCTTGGCGCAGCGTTTCCGCCGTTCAAACGAAGTCCTTGCTGACCTCGTCTTCGCCGATGTTCCAGGTCGCGTTGCTAAGGCGATCGTTGATCTCGGCACTCGTTTTGGTGTGCAAAAGGATGACGGCCTCTACGTTAACCACGACTTAACTCAGGAAGAGTTGGCGCAGTTAGTTGGCGCATCGCGCGAGACTGTGAACAAAGCACTCGCTGACTTCGCATCCCGCGGTTGGGTACGCCTTGAGCCACGTGCCGTTGTTGTTATTGATCAGGAGCGCATCCGCAAGCGCGGCAAGTAGAGTTGAACTTAATTTTCAAACTAAATTTTTTATTTCTTGCGTAGTGAGCCGATTAATAATTGTAGTCAAGGAAATATACTGAAAATCGAAACTTGTCTGTGCATTTTGCATAGTGTTGGCTCAAGATTCTTGGAGTGACCAGGTCAAGCGATTTTGCTTGCTAAGGGGTTACAAAGAAAGTTCCGGCGGGGTACTGAGCACTCAGACCATTAGAATCAGTTACAATCCATGTCGCAGCGTAAGTACCGAGAGGGGCGGCCGGCCATAACTGGATGTAACCCCACCACTTCTTTACTCCATTTCCATAGTCAAAACTTTGCTGAATAATCCCCCCATGCGTTTCCTCTGGACTAGTTAGCACATCAGATCCATTGGTGGCAGTTATGCGAATGGAACTTGCATTCATTGTCCAAACTTCCCAATAAATGCCGTTGTATCCCGGGTGCACCGTTGTGCATGAAGGGCACCTATTCTGCAACGAAGTAGTGAAATAAGTTTGAGTCACCGATGCCTGGGATACTGGCAAAGGCGCCGCTACCGAAAAAGTTAACGTATAAATTGCCGACACTCGACCATTTGCTGTTTCAGCAACTAAGTTCAATGAATAGGCTCCCTGGGGAATAGACGCAGGGAGGGCTATGTCGCCCAAATAATTTTTGTCATACGCATTTCCAGATACTTCAGACAGAAACCCAGAAATACTTGTTCCGTTCAAAACCCCAGAAACTCGAACCGCTGAAATAGTTTGGTTGTATGCGATTATTCGAGCGGATATTTGAATTGTGCTCCCCGCATAAATTGGGTTTGAAGAAACGCTAGCCAACGCGATATTTGCATTTCCCGCTTGGGCTCCAAGTATAAATGCCGCGGTTTTTGTATAAGTGCCAACATTTCCAGCCCCATCTGTTGCTGAAAATATTGCATCATAAACTCCAGGCAATAGATATCCATCACTACTACCATAATTGAAATTCATAGAACTTGTGCCCGTCCAAGTTCCCGAATTCGAACTCCCTGCTGATTTCGAAAGGGAAAAAAGTCCGGTTGACAATCCGATTCCTCCAAGGCCCGAAGACTGGCGAAGTCGTACCAACACCTGATTTACTCCAAAATCGTCAGAAACCAAGGTTGACACAGTTATCGAACCATTCTCATATAGCGATGTCGGCGTCACACTGACAGAACCTGGAACAACTGTCGGACTCGTCGTGTCCGAAAGTTGGGCTGTTGTCAGGATTAATGGTGGTGAGGCCACTGAAGCCCCATAAGAATCAGTAGCGACGATGGAAACGTAATATGTGGTCACCGGGCTTAATCCTGTAATAAAAATTTGGTTTCCCGTGTTCGCTGGAAGGGTCGAAATCAATATTCCGCTCGAGGTAGTCGTCCTTATGGTCCACGTGAATGAGGAGGAATACCCAATAATTGCTGTCAAATTTGGTGAATTTAACACAATTTGAGTCGGATAATTTATTCCAGGCGTGCTTGGTGATTGAATCGCACCCAAGGTGGTAACGCTTGGATTTGTTGGCAACGTTGAGATGAGAAGTGGTTGCGAAATCTTAGAATTGCCAACGGAGTCCGTCGCTACGAGATAAATCTGATAAGCGGTGCCGCCAGATAACCCGGTGATACTAATTTGATTCCCAGAATTCACAGGAATTGTTGAAATCAAGGTGCCAACTTCCGAGTAAACCTTAATTGCCCAAGTAAATGATGGGGAATATCCCACAATTGAACTAATGCCAGGCGAAGAAAGGACAATTTGGTTCGAGTAATTAATGCCATTTGAAGCCGGAGCTGGAAGAATTCCCAGATCAGACACCATTGGAATGGTGGCGGCGGTTTTAAAATTAGTAAACGAACTGTATGAATATCGATTAGACGAAATTTCGTAAACTGCCCATCTGACTGAGTACGAAGTGTCAGCAATGAGCCCGCTTGAACCTGTTCCCATGACTTGTAAAACGGATCCTTCAAGGTAGGTTCCTAATGCAGTTGTGCTCCCAAGTAGATTTAATTGATTGCTTGAGAATATCTGTCCAATTAACTGCCAACCAGAATTCCAGCCAGAGGGCTTGCTTGGAAGGAATAGGTTCACTGAATTAGTCGTGGCGGAGTGAATTTGAGGATTCATCAGCGTAGGCAAAGATTGAGAATCGATTGTTAAATTTCCAAGTCCAGTCCAATTAGACATATTGATTCCATCTGTGGCGGACGCTTGCACCGCGTAAGATCCAGGGGCTAAAGAAGCAGGAATTTGCAAATTTCCCAGCCAAGCGCCATTTTTGCTGTCACCACCAAGGAATGTTGCTTGAGCGCTGGAAACAATCTGCCCAGCCAATGAAACAAGTTGGACTCTAGCGGCAGTAACTGGAACTGAACTATCCTGTGCAACAAATCGAATATCCACTCCGGAACCCGACAAGCTAGCAGCAGTTCCTGAGGAAGGTGAGATTGGCGGATTTCCAGTGAAAGCCTGGCTGTAATTTAAAATAATTGGCGGCACCGTTGGGAATGCTAATTTAGGTGTAGTAAATACAAGTTGCTGCGAGTTGGTGCTGCCAGTCAATGTCGGATCTATGTAAGACAAAGCTAATGATGCGTAATATGTAGTTGTCGCAGTTAATCCATGGCAAGTTACAGTAGTTGGAACCGTCGACAGCCGTACCGGAGAAAGGCAGTCATTCGATTTTCCGTTGATTTGTAACGATAAATTCATTTTGACGGGATCAAATCCTGAGAAATAAGGCACCGCAATAACTTCGGTAATTGAGTCCACTTCCGCTTTTTCAATTGAAATTAGCGGAGTAGCTGGGACCGGCAAAGGTATAACGGAATACGGAACCGAAATACTCGCGGCAGATGATGTGCTTCCTGCATCATTACTTGCAGTCACTAGACATGAGATGAAATAGCCAGCACTTTGACGAAGCATCACTGGATTTAGGCTCAAGCTATTTGAATTTCCAAGCGGAGATCCTAAGAGTTCGGTGGAATTGGCGGAGGTTGTGACCCCCCACTTGTAGTCAAGCTGCCCTGTGTATCCGGCGCCTGGTTTTCCACTACAAAGCAAGGTACTTGTCGCAGAAATATTTCCTGATAAATGTATGGAAACCGTGGGCAAAGCCGGTGGTGATATAAAAGGAATCATACTTAGGCCAATCCGACTAGCCTCTCCCGCCGCGTTTGTTACCTTCACCTGACAAGCGGCGAGCTTTCCGGCGGCAATCGAAACGATTGTCTTATCGATTTGTAATACGTTTCCATTTTGATTCTTAAATGGTGTGAAATTCACTCCGTCAGATGACAAACCCCACGTGATCTCCGCTTTTTTCACATCATCAGACGCTTTGTAACTGCAGGTAATCAATCCACCGATTGCCATATTCAATCCGGAAACCGCAACGGAAGCCAGAGTTGGTCCATTTAGTGGGTTTAAACGAATGGTAGAAATACCATCCGTACTAAAATTATCTTTAGTTCCTGTCACATCACACGTTACGAACCGATTAGCGAGCTTAGTTACTATTTTTTCATCTAAGATCAAATTTGTACCAGTTCCAACAAGTTCACCATTTATTGGGATTTGAGGGTTTGATTGCGATGTAAGGAACCATTGAATAGATTCCGACTCCACGGGTGAGTCCCAATTCCATCCATCGCAGCGCAACATAGTTCCGGGTGCAGCTGGAGATGAAAGATCAGCGCCGGTTATTGATGGTTTTGAGGTAAGTGTGGGAGCTGATGGAATCAGCTTTTTTAATACTTTCCTGACAATCGTGCCACTCTGTGTCGAAACAATTATGGTGCAAGAAAATAACTGTCCGGAATCGGTGGGTGAAATCTTTACGCTTTGAGTCTGTAAGCCAACCACTCTCTTGGGTGATGTCCATGTAGTCACGGTTGAAACGGCATTCTTCCAAAGCCCAGGGTCGCAAGTGATTAAATTCCCGGGGATCGGTGTCCCAGAAATCTGAGGATTGCTTATGGGTACGGGTGCCGTCCGGTTTACCACTGTAGACTGTAATTCAACGGCCTTTAATCCGTTCTTGATGTCAGAATTGTAATAACTTACTCTTGCAAAAACTGTTGGGGTTGGCGCGCTGCAACTTCTCTCTCCCCAACCTGTGACGCCAGCGACGACGTTAATTTGGTTAATTGAAACGATTAACGGCCCACCGGAATCGCCTTCACAAGCTCCAGACCATACATTTTCGGCAGCTATTTTACGTCCAGCACTTATCATTGTTGTTTGGTTAAATTTTGTTTTAGAATTTTTATATACCTTAGCGGCCAAAGTATCTTGAAGCCCAAGTTTCGCGCTTCGCAATAAATCTGCCATAGAGCCAGCCTGATCTCGTCCCCAACCGTAAAGTGTAAAATTTGTTTTACTGTTGATTGACTTCGCTGCCTGTGTATTTGCCAGCGACGGATATGCAATACCTGGAAAATCGTCATCGAGTTTTAAGAGTCCGATGTCATTTGTGTAAGTCTTTAGGTCATACCGTGGGTTGGACCATATCCCGCTCACCGTGGTCAGCGGCGTGGAATCCCGAAGAGCCTGTGACTTAACTTTGACGAAGAAGGAGCCTGGTTCAAGTATGCAGTGCGCAGCCGTGAGAACGGTATGAGGTGAGATTAGGGTTCCGGTGCAGATTGGCTCCGCATCGAGAATGTCATTGGTTGGGGAATTCCAGATAGAAACAACCCAAGGCGCCGTATTAAGTGGATCTGAAACGGTTGATCCATAGGTAATTGCATGTGCATTAGACGAGATGACGGTGCAAAGCACCGCGAAGCTAGCTAGGCCAACTAAGACTGTCCGAACTTTTAGCCGACTCTTCACGCAACCCCCTGGATATTGGATGACTTTATCAATTGGTTAGACGGCTCAGAGGGGTATCTGGTTCTCTGAACGGGAATATTGTCTGATTTCAGGCGTAATTAAATTAATTTCATAATTTTTCGCCTTTTTGAGAACCGAAACCGCTACTCGACCGTCAAATAGGTATTCAAGCCAAACGGGCTTCAAACTGAAAGGGTTAGAAATGAAAATCTCAAAAAAGAGTTTCCTAGCTACAATAACGGTTTTGGGAATCACATCTGTAATGGTTTCGACACCGGCGAATGCGCTTGGAACACCAAAGACTCAGCAAGTTGTTACTTGGGGTTGGGAAGACGGGGCAGATAAGTCCCACCGCGACTTCGCGGAAGATGATTACGACACAGCCGCAGATATTCCACAACTTCAGGTCACTGTTACTCCCACCACGGTCGGCCGTCGAGTGGTACTAGAAGCGTACGATGACATGACCCAGACCTGGTCTCAGGTTTCAGTCACCCAAACCAATTCGGCCGGAGTGGCAAAGATGTCTGTTGATCCGTCATGTGATGAAACCGGAGCTTGGTGTGACCACGACATCACGTATCGAATTCGTGTACTGAAGTCTGGAACTCAGAAGTTGATCGTCTCTCGCCCTTTCACCGTTAGCTTTTCAGCCTCAGTCGCGGCAACCATGTAGCAAGTTGCCCCAACCTAGAACCCCTCATCAATTGGATGGGGGGTTCTAGGCATTTAATTCATTTCTAGGCTCTTTCGTCTCCACATACCAATATCATTTGGTTGGGAACTGGACGAAGGAGGAAAGTGCGTTTCGAGGGCGAGAATGATGAGGAACTCATGGCCAGATTTCAAGCTGGTGATGTGGAGGCCTTGTCATTCCTAATTAAGCGGTCATTGCCAGCTCTGGCTGCAATAGCTCGCAAGTTCACTTACGACCGAGAATCTGCTGATGATGCCCTTCAAGACGCCCTCACCACGGTTTGGCGTAAAGCTGAGAGCTTTAATGGAGATTCAAAAGTAATTACCTGGTTGTACAGGGTGATCCACAACGCGTGCGTGGATGCCCATCGACGTGAAAAAGTCCGCACACAATTAAATGTCTCCGATGAAGAACTACTCGAACTGACTGATGGAAAAAGCTTTGCCGATTCTTCGACAACAAACCTAGTCGTAAAAGAGGCAGTCCTTTCCCTCCCACCTGACCTTAGGGATCCCATCGTGTTGGTTTTCTTAAACCAATTCAGCGTGGAAGAGGCTGCCAAAATTCTTGAAATTCCAGAAGGAACTGTCAAGAGCAGATGCTCGAGAGGAAAAGCGCAATTAGCAGAAATTTTGTCAGAATTAAGACCAAAGGTGTGAACTGAAATCGAAGCGCAAACGTCTAAGTATCAGGGGGTGGAATATGAGCACGGAGAATGATGACTTCGTTGAGAAGTTGCTTCGAGATTTGTCCACCGCGGAACCATTAACCGAGTTTGAAACTCGGAAATTTGAGAAATTTGTTGATGCTAAAGCGGCTGATTACAAACAATCTCAACAAAAGAACAGATTTCGAGTTCCTACTTCTGTAGCGGCAAGTGTCGCGATTGCCCTTGGCGCGGTGTTTTTCTTTACCGGACACAACTCCAATCAAGACTTGAATAATCCTCTTAACCCAAATCCGTCTGCTTCATCATCGAACTCCGCAACTGGAGAAGGCGCATCGCCAAGTGAATCATCACAACCCAGCACGAAACCAAGCACTCCGAAAGGCAACAGTGGTAATTCCTCTCAGTCATCAGGGGGAGACACTGGTCAATACTCGGATCATGGCGCTTTTAATTCGCCAGGCAACACAATCAGCCGTTTCACAACAAATCTCGACTACGCAACCGATCTGGTGAAAATAAAATCCCTCGTGGCTCTCAGCGATGGGCCTCACTCAATTTCGACACTTGACGCCCCACTTCAACAATGCGCCATCAAGATGGGCATCGAAAATACAATTCTTGCTTATGACCACGGCTACTATGACGGGGAACGCGTCAGCGCGTTCTACGTAGGAATGAACAAATCCAACTTCTACATTCGCCTTGTCGATAGCGCATGCACAGAGTTAGCAACACTTAGTTAAAACTTAACAGTTACAGGCCTCTTCGACCGCTTCAGATGGTGCAACATCCATAGCAGGGCTGCGTCTAAAGAATCCTGACGGCTTCAAGTGGAAACCGGTTCGTTCAACAGGCATCACTGGCCAATCCTCTGTGCGTGGAATGTGATTCGTTCCAAATACATGCCACAAAACAAGATCAGTATTCTCAGTTGAACGATTCTGTTGCGTCCACTCTGGCAGACCAGCCCCGCCATCATGTTGGAATGGATAGTCACCAGCTGGGTAACGCTCAGCCTCGGTATTAGGTGTTACCCAGAGATGGCTATACATAAAGCCGGCCCGCTTGCCTAGGACTGATTCGCGATGTGCAAGTGGATATGTTGTGTGACCTGGTATTAGTTTGTAACCAATTGAGTGCCCCACATGATTCTTCTTATTTGGATTAACAATCTTCCAGAATCGACTCTTCAGTGGATCAATTAACCGTTGCGCAGCACTCTCTGTTGCGAGAACTGTTTCGCGCGTCTCGTATGCGCCACCGTATGGATTCTTCTCACCAATCGGATGGGCAAAGGATTCAACCTCAACCACACTGTTATTTGTGCCATCGATATCAAGATCCATCCGGGCGCAGAGAATATGTTGGTGATACGGAGCCCACAGTCCTGGCTCTAACTCAGTAGCAGATGGATGATCTGCACCCGGCTTATCTGCAAGCGTCAGCACAATTCCAGTTAATTTCGCTTCAAATTCAATAGATCCGTCTTGGTAGAAATACCAGAAATAGCCGTACTCATAGTTATTAACAGTCACGATGGATGAGGCGACAAAGCGACGTCCACGCCGAACTTCCACGTGGCCATCAACATCAACATGCTTCCAGAGTATTCCAAAATCTTCTTCATGCATGCAGATTGCATTTTTAATTGTACGGACAGTGCCATCGCCCTCAGTGACCGCAGCGTCTAGGTAGACAATCTCGCCGAGGCAGTCACAACCGAGCGTCAAAGAGTTAGTAAAGTTACCAAGCCCAAATTCACCAGTATCGAAGGCGTTCTTGCGATAAGCGCCTTGTGCTGGATCTCCGTAAGGAATTACTAATTCTGCGATAGAGAGTCGATGTGCAATCTTCCGTGCAGTTCCCTCATCGTTGAAATGCACATCATGTATGACTAGGCCCTCGCGTTGATCAAAGCCGATTCGAAATGTCCACCGCTCCCACGAGATCTTCCAGCCATCGACTCCAAAGGATGGTCCATCGGGTTGATGAATCATTAACTCTTTAAGTTTTACAGTTCCACCGGTCTGAGACTCGCGATACGGACCAGGAGTAGCTGGAATCGGCACCTCTGCATTATCTTCAAGGCCAACAACTTCTTCTGCATCAATGTCGACTATGGCATGAAGGCCATGGATGGGGTGCGCATAAAAGTTTGCATCTGGAGTCGGCTGATGCCACATGGGAGTCCAGATCAAACGGCGACCATCATCCAGGTGCTGTGGAATCTGTGCGCCGATTGGCCAGGTCTCCATATGCACCGTTGAAATATCCGTTATGCCACGCTTTGCGAGTGCATCAATCACCGATTGATTTCTTCGAACAACATCAAGTGCAATCGTTGATTCCACCACACTTACCGGTGACTTCGCGCCCGGAATCTCTTTATATTCCTTTGCCACACCATCTGTGGTTATCAAACCCTCAGTAACAACTGCCTTCTTGCGATCCCAAATCGTGACTCGAGCTGTTCGCTCTAGTTTTTTTCCAGAAGCGAGCTCGGCCTTGGTCGGCTCATGAAGTTGCAACATCGCAAAGAGGTGATGATCTCCAAGGCTCCAGACCGAACGAGCGTATTTCACAATCTGCTCTTGCTCGGTATGGTTCAATGGATCGAGTGGGTACGCATGTAATGACATGCCGAAATTATAGGTTCCACGCTCAAACTTTGGGGAAATAAGTTAGAAAATCTCTAGATTAATTTGGGGTCAAGCCATACTGTTACGGGAGTTATTACATATGTCTAAAGGAGAGAAGACATGGGTAAAGAAGTAGCCTCTGCCGATTTAACTACACGAGCCGCACTTAATGAGAAACTTAAACTTAAAAGACATTTCGGAAAGTTCGACATGTTCGCCTTTCTTATCTGCGCCATCGTCGGCGTCGATACGCTTGGGCAAGTAGCAGCTGCCGGTGCTCGCGGCTTCCTCTGGCTGGTCTTCCTAGCCATCTTCTTCTTTCTCCCCTATGGATTACTCGTTGCTGAACTTGGCTCTGCCTTTATCGATGAAGGCGGTCCCTATGTTTGGAATCGCCTAGCGTGGGGTCGCCGGGTCGCTGGTATGAACTCAATTTTCTATTGGTTCGCAAACCCGGTCTGGGTTGGTGCAACCCTTGCCTTGTTATGTATCGCCGCAATCCAAAATTATCTCTTTCACTTCTCAGATGGCAGCTTCTGGTTCTACGCCGTCGCCCTCATCTTTATCTGGTTCACTGCAATTACCTCGATGATCTCATTTGGAATCGGTAAGTGGATCCCAACAATTGGTGCGCTCTGTCGCATTGTGCTCATCGGTATTTTCGCCGTTACAACAGTTATCTATGCGATTAAGCAAGGAATTCACCTACCGCACGCACATGAGTTCACTCCGACCTGGGCTAGCTTTATTGCGCTCACGCCGGTTCTCTTTTATAACTTAGTTGGCTTTGAACTTCCCAATTCTGCTGGCGAAGAGATGAAGAATCCAAAGAAGGATGTGCCATTCGCAGTTCTCCGTGCAATCCTTACCTCAGCTCTTCTCTATGGGCTACCTATCCTCGCAATTATCTGTGTAGTCCCAGCCGATAAAATCCAAGGTAAAGGTGTCTCCTCCTTCTTGGATGCAATTGGTACCGTCTTCTCGGTCTACGGTTCCAGTGGCACCGTCATGCTTAAGATTGCCGCAATAATCTTCATCCTCGCCATGTTGACCGGTGGTACCGCCTGGCTGATGGGCGCCGACCGAATTCAGGCGATGGCTGCCATTGATGGAACTGGTCCTGCTTGGCTAGGAAAGTTCTCAACCAAGTATGGAACGCCAATCAACGCAAATATCGTCTCTGGCGTCGTTGCGACTATTTCATTTCTCGTCGCCGCAAAGGCGGGCGATGGCAGCGCCGCAAAAGCCTTCAACATCATGATTGGCATCGTCCTGCTCTTTACGACCGTGAACTATCTCGTAACCTTCCCTGCGCTTATCAAATTGCGCAAGTCTCATCCTGATACTCCTCGTCCATACCGCGTGCCCTTTGGTATGAAGGGCGTCTGGGTCTGTGCACTCGTCACTACTTTCTGGTCAGCGCTAGCAACAACGGCCGGTATCTTTCCTGGCATTCTGACAAATGGAAAGATCTTGGATGATTCCGCTCTGCCAGATGGCGTTAGCCGAGGAACGTTCACCACATATGCATTTGTCGCCATCGGTATCACTTTGCTTGTGGGCGCACTGTTCTATCGCGCAGGTCGGAAAACGAGAGAAGATCTCGTCGCCTCCAACTAGAATATAAAGATGGTTCATCTCGCCGCAGCCCAAGTGCTGGTAGATGTTGAAGCACCGATTACCTCAGCAGAAGCTGCGACCTCTGCGATTGAACGAGCGGTTGCTGAAGGCGCTGAAATCATTGTGCTTCCCGAGTTAGCTAACTCCGGTTATCTCTTCACATCTATGCGTGAAGTCCAGGAGAGTGCAACAACCCTGGACGGTCCACTCATCTCACAGTGGTCGAAGATTGCAAAGAGTAATGCGGTAGTAATTGTTGCAGGAGTAAATCTCTTCGAAGCAGGTAAGTATTGGAATGCATCCGTCATCATTGACGAGAGCGGCCTGCGCGGTTGGTATGCCAAGGCGCACCTCTTCGGCGATGAACCTAAGTTCTTTACGCCAGGAGATCGTCCACCGCTAGTGGTAGAGACAAGTAAAGGTCGAGTTGCGACCATGATCTGTTACGACATCGAATTCACTGAATGGGTTCGCCTAGCGATGCTGGCAGGTGCACAGTTACTCGCACTTCCAACAAATTGGCCAATCATTGGCCAGACTGAGACTTCGCCCCCAATGGAGGTTGTCCGGGTGCAAGCGGCGGCCTCGCAGAACAAGATGGTGATTGTCGCTGCCGATCGATGCGGGAGAGAGCGCGGCCAAGAGTGGGTCTCGGCAAGTGCCATCACTAGTGATGAAGGTGTAGTTGTGGCGATTGCCGATAGAACGCAGAACGAGCGCACTCAGATCATCCACGCCACTCTCGACCTACCCACAGATACCGCTATTACGGCACAGAACGATGTCAGAAAAGATCGTCGGCCAGCTCTTTATTCTTCAATACTCAATCAGTAGGCTC
>CAIUHB010000085.1 GCA_903898855.1 uncultured Actinomycetes bacterium
CTATTTATATAAATAGGTCGGTGACCAGACGCTAGGGATCTAGCAAATTGTTAGATCGACAACCGAGTGCATGTGCTACTGCATGCAATGAAGGAGAGTGCCGCCATGGCGGTTGTAACAATGCGAGAACTACTCGACAGCGGACTCCACTTCGGACACCAGACTCGTCGTTGGAATCCAAAGATGAAGCGCTACATTTTTGCTGAGCGCAACGGTATCTACATTATCGATATCCAACAGTCACTAGCTTTGATTGATTCAGCTTATGACTTTATTAAGGACACCGTCGCAAAGGGCGGACATATCCTTTTTGTTGGAACAAAAAAGCAAGCTCACCAACCAATCATTGAACAATCAGCACGCGTTGGCATGCCTTATGTCACCGAGCGTTGGCTTGGCGGAATGCTTACTAATTTCCCAACTGTTTACAAGCGTATTCAACGCTTAAAAGAACTCGAACAACTCGAGTCTAAGAATGACCAAGTTTTGACCAAGAAAGAACTCTTGGTGCTTCGCCGCGAGCGCGAGAAGCTCACAAAGAACTTGCAAGGTATTCGTAATATGACCAAGCTGCCAAGTGCAGTCTGGGTCGTAGACACAAAGAAGGAGCACCTCGCTGTTGCTGAGGCACACAAGCTCGGTATTCCAGTTGTGGCGATCCTTGATACAAACTGTGATCCTGATGAAGTTGATTACAAGATTCCAGGCAATGATGATGCAATCCGTTCAATCGGCTTGCTTACTCGCGTGATCGCAGATGCTGCTGTTGCAGGTCTTGCCGCACGCTCTGCAGCTGCCGCTGCAGTTGCTGACAAGGTCGCACCTGCGGCCGCTACCGATGAGCCATTGGCTGATTGGGAGAAGGAATTAATCACTGCACCTGCTGCAGATGTAACCGAACCAAAGGGAGAATAATTCGTGGCTTACACAGCTGATGATGTAAAACGCCTTCGTGAAGCAACCGCAGCAGGAATGCTCGATTGCAAGAAGGCACTTGATGAGGCAGATGGCGATTTCCAAAAGGCGATCGACATCATTCGCGTCAAGGGTTTAAAGGGCGTCACCAAGCGTGAAGGTCGCACAACTTCAAATGGTCTAGTAATTGCAAAGGCAGAGGGCAACCTCGGAGTCATGCTCGAACTTAACTGTGAGACAGACTTCGTAGCCAAGGGTGATCGATTCCAAGAGCTTGCAGATGAGCTTCTCAATCATTTGGCACAAGCCAAGATTGCAGATCTCGCTAAGTTCCTAGAGTCATCGTTGCCATCTGGTCTAACTGTCCAGGCACGTATCGATGAGGGAAATGCAACGCTGGGGGAGAAGATTGAACTTCGCCGCATTGCAGTTCTTGATGGTTCACCGGTTGCGCTCTATCTACACCGCACAAATCCAGATTTGCCACCACAAGTGGGTGTGCTTGTTCAGATGAGTGCTCCTGCTGCAGAAGCGGGTAAAGATATTGCTCAGCACATCGCTGCATTTGCTCCTCAATATGTAAACCGTGAGGCGATTCCCGCTGATGCGATCGCAAGTGAGCGTCATATCGCAGAAGAGACTGCCCGTAATGAGGGTAAGCCAGATGCTGCGATTGCAAAGATCGTTGAAGGCCGAATCACTGGTTTTGTGAAGGAAGTCAGCTTGCTTGAGCAGGCTTTCGCTAAGGATGCCAAGAAGACCGTGCAACAGGTGCTCGATGAGGCAAAAACTGCCGTGTCGGCATTTCACCGTTTCCGAGTTGGACAGTAACCTCAG
>CAIUHB010000086.1 GCA_903898855.1 uncultured Actinomycetes bacterium
GAGCGATTGCAGGCAGTGGTACCTCCGCAAAAGAATTAGAATTAGAAGAGCTAGACCAGCTGGATGATGACGAGGAGATCAACGACTAATGAGCGTTATTACCGAGAAGCTGCCACCCAAGCCAATTAAGGGCGCGGGACTAACCGTTCCTGGCGTTGTCATTCTTCAGTCGCTCACCATCTTTATTTTCGAAGTGCTCGATATCTTGATTAATAAGCAGATTGGCATCACACCAGCTGCTGCAATCATCACTGGGCTGGGCCTCTTGCTCGCTTACTTTATTGGCTTCTATCTCGGTCGCCCGGGCACATCACTTGCAACCGCGGTCAATCCGCCGATTGCCTTTTTTCTTTCGACCATCATCGTCTTGCCACTCGTTGGTCATACCGGATTGCATATCTCGCTCTTCGGCACTGCGCTGATCAAGAGCTTGGCAAAAATGGCGCCGTATCTTTTGATCGGTTCACTCTTTAGCTGGGGCGTTCACTTCACAAGCAAGCAGAGCAAGTAACTTCTACTTAGTTTTTTTGATGGAGACGTAATCTCCTTTTGCTGCTGACTGCAGAACCGAGATTGTGTATCCACTAATAGATACCGACTCGCCCGCTTTCATGGTTCCCAAAGTTGCCTCAAAATTTTGGAAGTTCAGTGACTTGGTTGGATTCGAAACGATTGTGTAGGCGCCTAAGCCAGATGCTTTAGTGCTATCTACTTTGTAGGCGATCACGCCCTCGTCGGTGGACTTCAAAGTGTCGAGTGGTGACTTGCGGCGCACTTCAACGGTGAGCGCTTCAGTCGAGCTCAATTTAATTACCGCCAGCTTCTTGCCGCTGGATGGGTCTCCTATCGGAGTGAGCAGCTGCGTGAAGCCGGTTGCGGATCCCATGGGAACACATGAAACCTGATCATCTGTGACCCAATTGAGTTTCCACTTATTCCAACCTAACAAATCATTTTGATACGCGAATGGCCACATCACATCCCATGCCCCGTGCGTATCGCTCCGATCGACGTATGGGTGCATAAGACCCAACATATGGCCGATATCGTGAGCAAAAGTCATTACTTTGTACGGCTTATTAAGTGGTGTATTCGCATCAAGTGGAACAAAATCGCCTTGAGTGAAAGTCTTTCCATCAAATGGCGTAGGAATTCGACCTAGACCTGTTGCGCCACTGAGAATGAGTGATGGGCTACGTGGGGCGCCTACTGCAACAAAGGAATATTGATTGAAGTCATAATCCGCATCAGCAAGTTTCATCGCATCCACGATAACTTCATCCAACTTGGGCGTCGGCGCACCGGCAACCGGACCACCTGATGGGTCTGCAGTAAGGCTGTAGTACGTCGACGGCTTCGCCATTCGATAGACCTTGCTACTCAAATCAATTTTGAGGTTCAGCTTTCCATAGCTGGAATAGTTAAAAAGATTTAACGCATTAGGAATGGAGCTATTTACCCATACGTCTTTCATCTCACTTGTGGCAGGAACATCCGAAAAATCAGTGAGAATCACTAATCCTTTTAGATTGCCGGTTGACGCAAACTCATTCGGGCTTGCGGGCATGCCGACAGATCCCATCGGGCCATCATCCATCGGTAAATTTGATGGCTTGCTCAATTTGCAGTCACTTGCTGCAGCGAAATCGGAATCAGCTGAAAGCGTTGGTGCTACCACGGGGGCAGTTGCTGCAGCTGAAGGCGAAATAACAACTCCGCCGTCCCAAACCAATTTCTTGCCAGACTTAACACAAGTGAATTTCTTGCCAGCGGAGGTGGCGGTGGTGCCTGCCTTTGGACAACTAGCTCTTGCCTTTGTTGCCGCCTGCCCAGTAGAGGTAAGGAATGTTCCTAGGAACAACAAAGCTGCCAGAAATGCAAGCTGTTTTCTCATACAGAAAGGATAGGAAAGGCTGCGATTAACTTCAACGACCTGAGGAATTAGTTCTTTCCCGCCGCCTTTAATTCTTTACGCAGCTCTGGTGGCAGAGCAAACAACAGCGTCTCTTCCATGGCGGTCACGGTTTCAACCTCACCAAATCCGCGCTCTGCAAGCCACGCTAACAAATCTTTAACGAGCAACTCTGGGACTGACGCACCACTAGAGACACCAACTGTGGTCACACCTTCTAGCCATTCATCTTTCGCCTCGCTGGCGTAGTCAATGAGGTAACCGGCCTTTGCTCCGTATTCCAACGCTACTTCGACCAGACGCACAGAATTTGATGAGTTAGTAGAACCAACCACCAGTACGAGATCCAGCTTCGGTGCAATTTGTTTAATAACGGTCTGGCGATTCTGTGTTGCATAACAAATGTCATCACTGGGTGGGTCCATCAGCGCCGGGAATCGCTTACGGAGCGCCGCAACAATGGTCATCGCTTCATCAACGCTCAGCGTGGTTTGGGACAACCAAGCGACCTTGTTCTCGTCGCGAACTTTGATATTAGGAATATCTTCCAGATGTTCCACCAGGATCACATTCTCTGGCGCTTCACCTGCGGTTCCTTCAACTTCTTCATGGCCGGCGTGACCAACCAACAAAATGTCGTAATCGTCTGCCGCAAAGCGTTTTACCTCGTGGTGGACCTTGGTCACCAGCGGACATGTTGCATCAATCGTCTTAAGGTTTCGTTGCGCAGCAGCCTCGTGCACCATCGGCGAGACACCGTGAGCAGAGAAGACAACCGTGGCGCCCTCAGGAACCTCATCGGTTTCATTAACGAAGATGACGCCGCGTTGTTGCAGCGAAGCGACAACATGCTTGTTATGGACGATTTCTTTGCGGACATAAACCGGCGCGCCATAGAGTTCCAGCGTCTTCTCGACCGTCACGACCGCGCGGTCAACGCCAGCGCAATACCCACGTGGTGCGGCGAGTAATACGCGCTTGCCTGTTGTCATGTGCTCATTCTATGCGCATGTGGATTAGTATCAATTTATGCTTGAAACCAGCAGCGAATCCCCTGTTCCGGTCCGGGTGATCTCCGAAGCAATCGGCGATTATCTCGGTCGATTGGGCCCGGTCTGGATTGAGGGCGAACTCTCTGAAGTGACCGTGCGTCCCGGTGCGCAAATGGTCTTTATGAAATTGCGCGACACCAGCGCCGATATGAGCATCTCCATCATGTGTCACAAATCGGTATTGAGCGCAGTCGAACCATTGCCGCAAAATGCTCGCGTCGTGATGCATTCGAAGGTCTCCTGGTATGCCAAGAACGGCTCGCTTTCTTTCAACGTCAAAGAGATTCGCCAAGTAGGTATTGGCGAGCTGCTTGCCCGACTCGAAGCGCTCAAGAGTCAGCTGGCCAGCGAAGGTCTCTTCGATGATGACCGCAAGAAACAATTGCCATTTCTCCCCAAGTCCATCGGTCTGATTTGCGGACGCAACAGCGATGCCGAAAAAGATGTCGTAGCAAACGCGACTCGTCGTTGGCCATCGGTTAACTTCGAGATTCGTGAAGTCGCGGTTCAGGGATCGGCCGCGGTCGTTGAAGTCTCTGCCGCGCTCCGCGAACTCGATGCTAATCCGGATGTCGATGTCATCGTCATTACCCGCGGCGGTGGCTCTTTCGAAGACTTGCTGCCCTTCTCTGATGAATCACTGCTGCGATTAGTCGCCGATTGCCAGACACCAATCGTCAGCGCCATCGGACACGAAAAAGATTCACCGCTGCTTGATTTAGTTGCCGACTGGCGCGCCTCCACACCGACCGATGCCGGCAAGCGAGTTGTGCCCGATATGCAGGAAGAGCTGCAGAAGATTTCGCAGTTGCGCGAGCGGAGCTTCCGTCACTTGCATAACCGCATCGAATTCGAGCGGGCGAAGATTGCCGCGTATCTCGACCGACCAGTCCTCAAAGCGCCGCACACAATGGTGACCACTCGCTTTGATCTCTTGCAGAACCTGCGTGACAAGGCTGCTCGCAGCATGGGTCATCTGATTGCGTTAGGACGCGAAGATATTGCCCAGCTATCGACCAGTATCCGGACGCTTTCACCACAAGCGACCTTGGATCGTGGATACTCGGTCGTGCAGAAGAAAGATGGCGCAGTAGTCCGATCTGCGAGCGAAATCACTGCCGGCGAAGAGCTGCGGGTGCGCTTGGCGCAGGGCGAAGCCAGCGTCACCGCGAACTAGTCGGAGTAGATTAGGCACATGGCCGAATCCAAGAAGTTGTCCTACGAAGAAGCGCGCGATCAGTTAGCGGAAATCGTTTCAAAGTTAGAAGGCGGCCAAGCAACGCTCGAAGAATCACTCGCGTTGTGGGAAAAGGGCGAAGCGCTCGCCAAGGTATGTCAGGACTGGCTTGATGGCGCAAAGGCCAAACTCGATGCGATTCGCCCAACCGAGTAATTCTCATGCCAACTTTTAACTACAGCGATCTCCTTCCATTAGGAAAAGACACCACCGAATATCGATTGGTCTCTAACGAAGGTGTGTCCACTTTTGAGGTCGATGGTCAAGAATTCTTAAAAGTATCTCCCGCCGCAATTGAAAACCTGACCGCCGAAGCAATCCACGATATCCAGCATTATTTGCGGACCGAGCATTTAGAACAACTCGCCAAGATTCTCGATGATCCAGATGCTTCTCCCAATGATCGCTTTGTTGCGCTCGACCTTCTGAAAAACGCGAACATCGCGGCCGGTGGAATCCTTCCGATGTGTCAGGACACTGGCACGGCCCTAATCATGGGTAAAAAAGGGCAGCGCGTTCTGACATCTGCAAAAGATGAAGAATCTATTTCACGCGGCGTCTATGACGCCTTTACTTCATTGAACCTTCGGTACTCGCAGATGGCGCCCGTTACAACGTGGGATGAAAAGAACACCGGCAACAATTTGCCAGCGCAGATTGAGGTCTATTCGGATTACGACCATGCCGATGAATACAACTTCTTATTCATAGCAAAGGGTGGCGGCAGCGCCAACAAATCGTTCTTGTATCAAGAGACCAAGGCCATTTTGAATCCCAAAGCCTTCATTGCTTGGCTGGATGACAAATTACGCTCGCTCGGAACCGCCGCATGCCCGCCGTATCACTTAGCAATTGTTATTGGTGGCACCAGCGCTGAAGCAACGGTCAAAACCGCCAAGCTTGCTTCCACACATTATTTAGATAATTTGCCAACGTCAGGTGATGCAACAACCGGCCGTGGTTTCCGCGATTTAGAGCTTGAAAAAGAAGTCTTCGCGTTGACCCAGACATTGGGTATCGGAGCTCAGTTCGGTGGCAAGTATTTCTGCCACGACGTTCGTGTTGTTCGCTTGCCTCGTCACGGTGCATCGTTGCCAATTGCAATTGCGGTCTCGTGCTCTGCTGATCGCCAAGCGAAAGCAAAGATCACCAAAGACGGTATTTTCCTTGAGAAACTTGAGACCGATCCCGCTCGTTTCTTGCCGGATATCACTACTGAACACACGATTGAGTCGGCTGGTGGCGTTGTAAAGATTGATTTGAATCAACCGATGCCGGAGATCCTTAAGGTTCTTTCGCAGCACCCAGTAAAGACCCGGCTCTCATTGACCGGCACGCTGGTCGTGGCTCGCGATATTGCCCACGCTAAATTCCGTGATTTATTAGATGCGGGAAAGCCGTTGCCTGACTACCTCAAGAATTATGCGGTCTATTACGCTGGACCAGCTAAGACGCCCGAGGGCTATGCCTCTGGTTCTTTTGGCCCCACCACCGCTGGTCGGATGGACTCGTATGTGGAGCAGCTGCAAAGTGCTGGTGGATCAATGATTATGTTGGCGAAAGGTAACCGCTCTAAAGCGGTGACCGATGCGTGCAAGAAAAACGGTGGCTTCTATCTTGGCTCGATCGGCGGCCCCGCCGCCCGACTGGCACAAGATTGCATCAAGAAAGTTGACGTTCTAGATTACGAAGAACTCGGCATGGAAGCGGTCTGGAAGATTGAGGTCGAGGACTTCCCCGCATTTATCGTCGTGGACGATAAAGGAAATGACTTCTTTGCCGAAACCAGCAAACCAATCTCTATTGGGATGAAGCCACCGAGCGCTTAAGCATCCTCTTAACTTACGAAGTCAGATAACTGAATCTTCGTCATCTGCATTAGTTTGCCCCAGTTAGCTTGTGCTTTCTCGGGGTCAGGATTGCCTAAGTAATCGCGCATCTGGAACGGCGTAATCTGCCATTGCAGACCCCACTTGTCCTTAATCCACCCGCATTGACCTGGTTGACCTTCTGCGCCTAGCACCGCCCACAGACGATCTACTTCTTCTTGACCGTCAACCTGCACGGCAAGTGAAATCGAATTGTTGAACTTATCGCCGCGCTCGGTGCACATGCCAATAAATTGGTGACCCAAGATCGAGAAGTCAGCAGTAAAGAGTTTCTCGCCCATGTAATTCTTTTCGCGAATCTCTACATCCGTGAAAGTAGCGGCATAAAAATTAAGTGCGGCTTCCATGTCATCGCCGTACCAAAGAAAAGTTTTCAAGGTGGATGGTGTGCTCATCCCTAAAGCCTAGTTGCCTTAGTCGCTATCGATTTAGTAGTAACCAGCCCAATGCTTATGAGAGAGCGCCTTGCACGGGGTGGTGTAACGAGCCTTGATGTAGGACAAGCCCCACTTGATTTGGGTGACTGGGTTGGTGCGCCAATCGGTCCCAACGATTTCCATCTTGGTAGGTGGCAAAGCCTGGGCAATTCCCTGGGCCCCACTACGGTAGTTATGCGCCTGGAAGTTCCAATGGCTTTCGCCGTCCCACAGGGCATTGAGACATCCCACCTGATGCGCGTCCCAGGTATATCCGAGCGAGGTGATGAGATCCTTCGCGACAACCTTCGCTCCAGTTGGCGTCTTCGCCAATTGAATCTGGCGGGCCATCACCGAGACCAAAGAGATTGATTGGGCATCGACCGAAGCGACGCCATTGATGTCGACCGTGATAGGGGCGACCTCGAGAACCGGTGTTCCGGCTGGATCGGACGAGGTGGGGGTGGTGGCCACAATCTTGGCTCCGCCCAGTCCAACCCCGGCTATGCCCAATGGGCTCAACGGGTTGAGCTGACCCATCGCATCTGGGATATCCACCGTTTTGGCCGATGGCGCATCCGCGCTGGCCGATCCGGCAACCCCAAGCATGGAAACCAGGGCAGCAGCCACAATGAGGGTCGCCGGTTTCTTCACGAAACGGAACGTCTTCAACATCATCTCTGCCTCCTTTGCCTCTGATCCGGGACTAGCTAGGGCTACAGACTTTCAGCCGTCTATGCGTGTCGCAAATTATTTCGCGCTGGAGTCGCAAAAAAGATAAAAGTCACAGGATTGGGGGTAAGTAAAAATGCAGGTCAGACAGGGGTAAGTCCACTATGTCCGATTTGTCGGGTGGGACTCTTTTTCGACCTGAATTCGCCCTAAACGGAGGGTTATCAACTGGTGAAGTTGATTGGCTCCTCGAGCATTTCAGTGACTAACGCGGCAATAGCCGACCGCTCGCTTCGGGTGAGGGTGATGTGAGCAAAGAGCGGATGGCCCTTGAGCGATTCCACCACCGCAACCACACCGTCATGGCGGCCAACCCGGAGGTTGTCTCGTTGGGCGATGTCGTGGGTGAGGATGACGCGCGAGTTTTGGCCGATTCGGGACAGGACCGTGAGCAAAACGCCCCGCTCCAACGACTGCGCCTCGTCCACGATCACATAGGAGTCATGGAGCGAGCGCCCACGGATGTGGGTCAACGGCAAGACTTCAATCAGGCCACGTTCGACAATC
>CAIUHB010000087.1 GCA_903898855.1 uncultured Actinomycetes bacterium
AAAGGTTGAACCCTTTGAGCAGGCGATGATCCAACCTTCTAGTGTCGATGTCCGGCTCGACCGCTTCTTCCGCGTCTTTGAAAACCACAAGTACTCGGTTATCGATCCCTCGATCGAACAACCAGAACTCACTCGCGAGGTAGCTGTTGAGGCCGATGAAGAGTTCATCTTGCACCCAGGAGAGTTTGTTCTCGCCAGCACGTATGAAGTCATCACACTTCCAGATGACATCGCTGGTCGCCTCGAAGGAAAATCTTCACTCGGTCGCCTTGGCTTACTGACTCACTCAACTGCGGGATTTATTGATCCAGGATTCTCTGGCCACATCACGCTCGAACTTTCTAATGTCGCTAACTTGCCGGTGAAGCTTTACCCAGGAATGAAAATCGGTCAGCTTTGTCTCATTAAGCTCTCATCACCAGCTGAGCATCCATATGGCTCTGCTCTGTATGGATCGCGCTATCAAGGTCAGCGTGGCCCTACGCCAAGTAAATCCTGGCTTAATTTTCATAAATCCAAAATTAAGTAAAGAGCGTAGAGTTGGACTATGTCCACAACTCTAATCATCATCGTTGCCGCAATCGCTTTAATCGCGCTCTTTGCCATCTCTGGCTATAACCGACTTGTTCGACTCAATATCTCAGTTGATGAAGCCTTCTCGCAGATTGAAGTACAACTCAAGCGCCGTTCGGATTTAATCCCCAACTTAGTGGAAACCGTTAAAGGTTATGCAGCGCATGAGAAGACCACCTTGGAAGAAGTTGTCGCTGCTCGCGCGAAAGCAACTACCGCAACCACAGTGGCAGATGTAGCCGCGGCAGATGGCGCCGTAACCCAAGCGCTCCGCGGCCTATTGGCTGTTACCGAAAATTATCCAGATCTCAAAGCATCCGCTAACTTTTTAGCTCTGCAAGAGGAACTCTCCACCACCGAGAACAAGGTCTCCTTCGCGCGCCAGTTCTACAACGACAATGTGCGCTCGCTCAATCAGGCGATCAAGACCTTCCCATCTAATTTATTTGTATCGATGGCTCACGTAACTGTGCGAGAGTTTTATGTTGTCGATGACCCACAGAACCGTCAGGCACCAAACGTTAAGTTCTAATGACTGCTTCTAACTTTCGCGTCCATCAAAGCGCAAATAAACGTAAGACCTTTGGGCTGCTCGCCGGAATGGCAGCGCTCGTAACTCTAGTTATCTACGCAGCTTTAACTTATTTTGGTCGCGGTGGAATCGGAATTCTCCCGATTGCAGTTGTGGTTGCGCTGATCTCTGTCTGGGGCTCGTATTACTCATCGGATTCGATAGTTTTGACGATGACTGGCGCCAAGCAAATTCAATATGAAGATAATTCCAAGCTCTTTGATCTAGTGCAGGAAGTCTGTATCGCCAGCGGATTGCCGATGCCCAAAGTTGCCGTTGTTGTAGATCGTGCGCCAAATGCTTTTGCAACTGGGCGAGATGAGAAGCACGCCTTGATTGCCTTTACCACCGGAATTCTGGAGGTGATGGATCGAGATGAGCTACAAGGCGTTATTGCCCACGAGATGTCACATGTCGCTAATCGCGACACTCTAGTCTCGGCAATTGCTGCCACCACAGCTGGCGCAATCGCATTGATTAGCGATCTCTTGATGCGAGTGATGTGGTTTAGCGGCGGTCGCGATCGCGATGAGAACAACAATTCCAACCCCATAGCAATGGTGGCTTCGCTACTTGTTTTGTTGATGGCGCCACTTGCAGCCGTATTACTTCGCTCAGCTATTTCTCGTAAGCGCGAAGCGCTGGCAGATGCCACCGCGGTCTCCTTCACTCGAAACCCAGCAGGGCTGCGCAAGGCGCTAGAAGTACTTCAAGCCGATAACACGGTAGTAGATCAACGTTCTACCGCGGTTGCGCATATTTGGATTGAATCACCACTGGATTCATCTAGCGTCTCAAAGTTATTTGCAACCCACCCACCACTTGCCGAAAGAATTGCAATATTGCGAGAGATGGAAGCAAACCCCGCCTAATTAATCGGCAGAGATAGGGAAATGCAGGGTGAAGGTTGAACCCTCGCCCTCTTTTGATTCAACGCTTACGTGACCACCAAGCGCCTTCATCACCGCATCAACGATGGAGAGACCAAGTCCACTTCCTTCGCCAGCAGTTCTGGAGCGAGATGAATCTGCGCGATAGAAACGTTCAAAAATTCGTTCTTGGTGCTCTTTTGAAAGTCCAGGTCCTTTATCGCTCACAGATAAGAGTGTTTCATCATCACTCTGCGAGATGGTCACAGTAATTGGAGTACCAGCAGGAGTATGTGTGCGAGCATTAACAAGCAAGTTAGCGAGTGCTTGATGAATGCGAAGTTGATCGCCGAGTACGAAGATTTCTTCGCCCTGTGAATTTAAAGTGATCGGATGGTCCGGGCCGGCAGCTTGGGCAGATGCAACTGCCTCCTCGGCCAACAAAGAGAGATCAACTGGTTCGCGTTCGATGGTGCGATGTTGATCGAGCCGGGCAAGAAGTAAGAGATCTTCCACGAGTGAACCCATACGAATAGATTCTTTTTCGATTCGACCGATGAGCTCCTTGGTCTTCTCTGGACCTTCTACTGCGCCTTGGCGGTGAAGTTCGGCAAAGCCACGAATAGCGGTGAGTGGTGTGCGAAGTTCATGACTTGCATCTGCCACAAATCGGCGAAGTTTGGATTCCGATTGGGTGCGCGAATCAAAGGCCTCTTCAATGCGACCGAGCATCGTGTTGAGTGATTGCGTTAGTCGCCCAACCTCGGTGCGAGGATTTTGTTCTGGCAAACGCGCTGAGAAATCACCTTCGGCAATTGCAGCCGCAGTCTCTTCAATCTGGGTTAATGGACGCAGACTCAAGCGAATAATTAAATTAGCGATGATGATGATGGCAACTAAAACGATTAACGAGATCAGCAAGTAAAGCCAACGCAGCTCACCAAGTGTGCGATCAACGCTATCTAGTGCCACTGAAACAACAACAATCCCATCACCTGATGGGAGTAAGCGGGCGATAGCTCGAATATCTGGAGCAGTACCAGCTTCTTGAATTGTGAAAGGTTTTCCGTTGTATTGCAGGACTTTGCTGATATTCAATCCAGCAAATGGGCTGGTGGAATTACTTTGGGCTAAATCACCGCCTAGGTGGCCAGTGACCTTTCCATTTAAATCAAGGAGAGTTACTGAGGTAGCGGTAGGAACTCCGCCAAGTGGGCGCACTGGCTTAAGTCCAGTATTAGTCGAATCCTCTTCGGTGGAGTTGGGATCGATACCGGCGCGATCAAGTCGCAAGATAGAACCACCAGCGATGCTATTTAACTGAGTATCTACTTGGTTAATCAGAAAAGAGCGAAGCGCGCTATTGGAGGCAAAGTCAGAGGCGAGAATCGCAACAGCAGAGAGCGAGAGACTTACGAGTATTAGTCGTGTGCGAAGTGGCCAATTGCTCGCAGCCAAGCGAGATGAGGAGCGAGCTTTTGCGGCCATGCGTAGAGTCTAGGTGACGATTCTTAATTAGTTGCTGGAAGGCGCAAGCGATATCCAACGCCGCGCACTGTATGAATGAGTTCTGGCCCATTGCTATGCAACTTTTTGCGCAAGTAAGAGATGTAGGTTTCTACGATTCCAGCATCGCCACCAAAATCGTATTGCCATACATGATCCAAAATTTGGCTCTTGCTAACTACTCGATTTGCATTGATCATTAAATATCGAAGTAGCAAAAATTCAGTAGGGGAGAGTTCGATCAAATTTCCACCGCGGCGAACCTCGTGGGTAGCTTCATCGAGTTCGAGATCCGCAAAGCGAACCTTCTCATCATCGGTTGCGACTTCAACCGCACCGATACGACGGAGCAGTGCGCGAACGCGAGCAACGAGTTCTTCTAGGCTAAATGGTTTGGTGAGGTAATCATCGCCACCGATACGATTGCTCAAGCCAGTGATCTTGTCTTCAGTCGTATCTTTTGCGGTAAGAAAGAGCACACCAACGTTGTGTCCATCTTGGCGAAGTTGGCGACAGACTTCGAAGCCATCTTGGCCAGGCATCATGACATCTAGAACAATTGCATGTGGTTTAAATTCTTCAGCAGCGACTAGCGCCTCTGAACCATTGGCAGCGGTACGAACTTCAAAGCCAACAAATCGAAGGCTGGTTGCGATGAGTTCGGAGATACTTGATTCATCATCGACAACAAGGATGCGTTGGGTGATGGTGGCAGCGCCTTGATCCGTTCCGGACTTCTCTTTAACTGCGTTCATATTCTGGCCTCTCACTACCTGTTCTTCGGTAGTACAGAGGATTCTCCCAGTTCCTGAACGTTTCCTGAGAACCGGCCGAGTTTCGCCTAGTAGTTTGAGCGCGAGTTATCCACAGAGATTATCCCCATGTGGAGAATTACACCGTTGTTATTTACGCGAGGTTTTTATTAGCGCCACTGAGTTGCGAGGGTAAAACCCAGAGCAACAAAGCCAAAGCCGACGACCATATTCCAGGCACCGATATGTGGGATTGGATATTGGGTTCCGCTGACGTAATAAATGACGATCCAGATCAGGCCAAGGATGAAGGCGCCGACCATGGCTGGTGCCAACCACTTAGGGCTCTCAGTTGGAACTGGAGCGTGGTGAGCAACGGCCTCAGGAACGAAAGGCTTTTCCTTCTTACGTAAGCGTGACTTAGGCATGGCGCAAGGTTACACCAGAAGTTAGCCAGCTTTGTTGATGGTCACAGTTACCGATGAACCAATTGTTTGGGTACTTCCCGAGGCGGGAGCCTGGGCAAGCACAACGCCATCTGGTTGTGAGTTGTCGCTGGCATAAATTATGTTAACGAGGAAGCCGGCTTGCACAAGTGTGGTGCGAGCTTGAATCTCACTTAAGCCAACGAGTTGTGGGACTGCAACATTGCCGCTGGAAATTTGTAATACGACTCCGCTACCAGCAGCGATAGTGGTGCCTGGAGTTGGCGAAACAGAGATGACAACGCCCGGCGCTTGATTGGAATCTACTGGCGTTGTTTGGCTAATTATCAAACCTACCGAAGTTAATTCATTTCGAGCATCAACAAGTGATTTACCAACTAGATCGGTAGGCACCAAAGTATTTCCCGGACCATCGGAGATGGTGAGTGTGACGCTACTTCCCTTTTGCACCTTCGATGTTGCAAGTGGAAGTTGGCTAGCAATTCGATCTTTAGGAATATGTGAATCTGGTGCATGTTGAAAATTAACGGTAAAGCCGGCAAGTAAATTCGTGGCTTGATCTTGAGTAAGACCAACCACGTTAGGAATTTCTATTCGCGGCCCAGTAGGTGTACTTGAGTTATTAAAAGTAAAAGCCAAGGCAATCAAGGTAATCAAGGCAACGATGCCGGTACCAAGAATAAATAGATTTCGCCGCGGAATAATGCGGGCAATCTTTGTGGTTACTGCTTGTCCCTTCATTACTCGCTTTATATCTGCGAGCATCAACTCAGCGCTCTGATAACGATGTGCCGGATCCTTAGCCAAAGCCACCGAGAGAATTGTGTCTAATCCAGGATCAATCTCCGGATTGAGTTCAGAGGGTGGTGTAAATGGCGATGAGACATGTTGGTAGGCAATTGAAACTGGAGTATCCCCAACAAATGGTGGGCGAGAGGTAAGTAGTTCGTAGAGCAGACAACCTACGGAATAGATATCGCTGCGGGCATCGGCAACTTCGCCAGTAGCTTGTTCGGGGGATAGATATTGAGCTGTTCCTACTACATTCCAAGTATTAGTCATGGTCGCGCCAATATCGTCAAGTGCGCGGGCGATACCAAAATCCATCACCTTCACATCGCCAGTATCGGTCAACATGATATTTCCGGGCTTTATATCGCGATGGATAATTCCATTTTGATGGGAATAGTTAAGCGCATCCAAGATTCCAGCAACGATCTCAAGTGATTGATCGATTGTTGGCGGAGTTGGGCTATTGAGCAGCTCGCGTAAAGTTTTTCCGTTAACCAATTCCATGATGATGTAGGAATTAGTTCCATCTTCACCTGAGTCATACACCGAAACGATGCCGGGATGATTTAAGCCAGCAGCAGCGAGTGCCTCTTTGCGAAAGCGGGAGAGAAATGATGGATCGCGCGCTAAATCGCTACGAAGTACCTTTACCGCAACCGGCCTGGAAAGGCGCAAATCCTCACCAAGGTAGACATCGGCCATACCACCAGTGCCAATCATCTGCGCAATCTGATAGCGCTCGCCAAATACCTTATTCATTGGCGGCACCTAATAATTCAATAGCTTCATCCGTAGTTCCTTCGACAACTTCACTCCAAATTATGGTGACGTTATCGGGAGCGCCTTTTGCTTTTGTTGCCTCCAATAAATTGTGCAATAAAAGTTCTGGTTTGGAGGCTTTAATTACCTTTGCAATTTCCATATCAGTCAGAACGCTACTCAAACCATCGCTGCAGAGCAGGAATAGATCGCCGCTTTTAACTGGGTAAATCATGAGAGCTGGGTCGAGGCCAGAATCACCCATCAAGACTTGGGTGAGTATCGATCTTTGGGGATGACTTGAAACTTCCTCCGGAGTTAAGCGACCTTGATCAAGTAGCTCCTGCATAACAGTATGGTCATAACTTAGTTGCTCAAGTTTTCCATCAGAATATTTATAACAGCGCGAATCTCCGATATGTAATAACTCCACACGATCTACGTTGAGATGGAGCGCAGTCAGAGTCGTACCCATCCCAGAAAATTCCGGATTTCGCTTTGACTCTTCCAATATTTCGGAGTCGATCTCGTAAGTAATATTGAGAAGTAAATCTTCGCGCGAATCGCGATCTATCGCTGGGTCACCGAGCACTGGTGCAAGTTTGAGCAGCGTATGAATAGCAATCTTTGAGGCAATCTCACCGGCGGCATGCCCGCCCATTCCATCTGCAACTGCGATTAATAGAGGTGCGGCGAGAGCAGAATCCTCATTGCCTGGGCGAACCAAACCAAGATCGGAGATGGCGCGTGAGCGAAAAACTAGGGTCACAGCTGCCCTCCTCTCTTAATCTGGTCTTAATCTGGATTAATTCATCGCAAGTTCCAGAAGCCTAACCTGCGATTTCCTCGCCACCAAGTAGCTGCCGTTACTCTTAGCCAATGACGAGTGCGCCCATCAAATATGCCTATTTGGGGCCCTCCGGAACTTTTACCGAAGCTGCGCTCAAGAAGATTGCCAAAGCTGGCGATGAATTGATCCCTTTCGCAAATGTCACCGCCGCGCTGGATGCAGTTCGCGCTGGCGCAGCCGATAAAGCGTTAGTCCCAATTGAAAATTCTGTTGAAGGTGTTGTTGCGCGCACGCTAGATGAACTCGCGACAGGTGATGCCCTCGTGGTTGTTGCCGAAGAGACGCTGCCGGTTTCATTTTCTTTAATGGTCTTGCCAGAGAATGTAGGCAAGCCGATTCGCAGAATTGCTACCCATCCACATGCCGAAGCGCAGTGCCGTACATATATTGCCCGCGAAATTCCTGGCGCCGAGATGATCGAAACTCCATCTACTGCCGCCGCCGCTGAAGGGCTGAGCGCCGGAAATTGGGATGCCGCGATTGCCGCAGCTATCGCCGCTGAAAAATTTGGATTAGAAATAATCGCAAGTGATATCGGAGATAACCAAGGCGCGGTCACCCGATTTGTTTTAGTGGAGAAGCCAGGTGCGCAGACACAGAGCACCGGACACGATCGAACTTCACTCGTTGCCTTTATCGGAAAAGACCATGCAGGTGCGCTGCTCGAGATATTGACCGAGTTCGCCA
>CAIUHB010000088.1 GCA_903898855.1 uncultured Actinomycetes bacterium
CGCGCTGGGCCACATCCTTTATCTCGCAGTCCAGTTCTCCACAATGCTTATTCTTTATACCGGCGCGAATACACCATTTTGTGGTTTTCCTTATCTCGCCAACTTCATCGCCGAAGATGGCTTTTTGCCACGTCAATTAACCAAACGCGGACACCGACTGGTTTTCTCAAACGGCATTATTTTCTTGGCGCTGACTTCATCTATTCTGCTAGTTGTCGTTGGATCAAACGTCGCCAAACTCGTGGCTTTTTATGCCATTGGCGTATTCACTGGTTTTACGATGGCGGGATTTGGTATGGCCAAGCGCGCTTACACGCGCCGCGAAGGAAACTGGCGCGTACGCGTTGCTGTAAACAGCCTCTCAGGAGCGGTTTCGCTCATCATCGTCATTATCTTCGCTGTTGTTAAGTTCACCGAAGGTGCCTGGCTCATCGTCTTGATTTTCCCAATCGCCACCTTTGGTTTGATTCGTTTGAATCGCAAGTATCGACAAGAACAATTAGCGTTGACTGCAAATAAGAGCGAAAACCGTGCAACCACCATTGCTCGTCACGATGTTGCGGTCTTGGTTGACAACGTCGATATCGCAACCATTAGCGCTATTCGTTACGCCCGCAGCCTCAATCCCCGTCATCTCACCGCGGTTCACTTCGTGATTGATGATCAGCGAGCGGATCAAGTGTCAAGCGCATGGAAATCGAACCCGGGCCTCGCGGATGTCCAACTCGAACTGATCGATTGCCCTGATCGGCGCTTGCCAAATGCCGCGGTTGATTATGCAATCCGCGCAACCGCCGCCAAAGAAGTGGAACTCACTTTGTTGTTGCCTCGCCGTTCGTATTCCGGCGTGCTTGGTCGAGTTCTGCACGATCGCACCGCTGAAGCAATTGCAGCGCCAATCTCGCAACTTGATCGAGTGGTTGCAACCATCGTTCCGTTCGACGTTGAAAAAATTATCTCGGGTCAAACCGTTGCAGTGCATGACGATCATGCCCGCGCTGAAGCCGCTCCCACCAAGATTGTGGAAGCAAAGGCTGCTCCGACGCGAACAGCACCGACAACGGCAGAGACTGGACCTATTAGCCACTATGCCGAAGAGGTGTTTCCGATCGGAGCTGCCACATGGCGCACGCGCGCGCATGTGCGTGGCCACGTCACTTCGATTCGGACCGCTCCATCAGGTGGATCACCCAAGGTTGAAGTTGAAATCTGGGACTCCACCGGTGGAATAACGCTTCAATTCCTTGGTCGTCGCGATATCGCTGGTCTTGAAGTCGGCTCAACCGTCTGCGCTGAAGGCATGGTTGGCGAAGACAATGGTTCGCTGACGATTCTCAATCCATCATACGAAATTATTATTTAACGCTAGCTAGTTAAATCTGGCGGTGGCGGTGGGATTTGAACCCACGGTTGAGTTTCCCCAACACACGCTTTCGAGGCGTGCTCCTTAGGCCGCTCGGACACGCCACCACGGGTGACGATACCAGCGCTTATTTACGTCCGCGAAATTTCTGAAAGAA
>CAIUHB010000089.1 GCA_903898855.1 uncultured Actinomycetes bacterium
GACATGGAAGATTTTCTTGAGATTATCCGCAAGCGAGGCGCCGGCGCTCTCGGCGAGAAGATGGGCATTGAAGTTATCGAAGCCTCCCCACAACGACTAGTAGCGACTATGCCAGTTGAGGGAAATACTCAACCTGTTGGCTTGTTACATGGTGGTGCAAGTGTGGTGCTCGCTGAATCGCTTGGTTCCATCGGAACCCAGTTGCATGCGGGAATGGATCGCAGAATTGTCGGTGTAGATATCAATGCCACACATCATAAGTCGGCCACCTCGGGAATTGTCACCGGCGTAGCAACTGCGCTTTCACTCGGCAAGACCTTATGCGTTTACGACATCGTGATAACTAATGAAGCTGGCGAGCGAACCTGCACCTCCAGAATCACTTGCATGATTCTGGCTAAGCGCGACTAATTTTTTATTTAGTGATGTCCCTTTTCAGCTCCGGTGCCTAGGTAGGCAGCACGTACAGCTGGATCGTTGAGCAGATCTGCAGCCTTCGCTTCCTTAACAACGCTTCCGGTCTCCAAAACATAAGCACGATGCGCGCGCTGTAAAGCTTGTTGTGCATTCTGCTCCACCAACAAGATAGTTGTGCCCAACTTGTTGATTTCGGTAATGATGTTAAAGATATTTTGAATCATCATCGGGGCTAAGCCCATGGAAGGCTCATCGAGAAGAAGAAGCTTTGGGCGAGCCATTAGCGCGCGACCAATTGCCAACATTTGCTGCTCGCCGCCAGAGAGGGTTCCACCAGCCTGCTTTGCGCGCTCCTTGAGACGTGGAAAGAGGTGATAAACCTTCTCAAGGTCTTCGCTCATCTCCGATGCACGTTCTTTTCGGAAGTACTTACCGATTTCCAAGTTCTCGAGCACTGTCATTCCAGGAAAAATGCCGCGACCTTCTGGTGATTGCGAAATTCCAATCTCTACTCGCTTATGGGCTGGCATCTTAGAAACATCTTCACCATCAAAGATGATGGAACCAGAGGTAACAGGACGAAGTCCAGAAATAGTCTTGAGCGTAGTTGTCTTACCGGCGCCGTTAGCGCCAATCAGAGTAACAATTTCACCTTGGTTAACAGTGACAGAGATGCCCTTAATTGCTTCAATCTTGCCGTAGAAGACTCGTAGATCTTTAATTTCCAGATGCATCAGCGGGTGCTCCTAGGTAGGCCTCGATAACTTTTGGATCATTCTGAACTTCAGTAGTTGTGCCATCCGCGATTTTTGATCCAAAATCTAGAACCGCAACACGATCGGAAATTCCCATAATGAGTGACATGTCATGTTCAATCAACAAAACCGTGTACCCGGCATCTCTTATTTTTTTAATAAGTCCGGCTAGCTCAACCTTTTCAGCTGGATTAAACCCGGCAGCTGGCTCGTCAAGGAGAATCAACTGAGGCTCGGTTCCCATTGCTCGAGCAATCTCGAGCCGACGTTGGTCGCCATATGGGAGATTCTTGCCAAGTTGATCCGATCGATGGTCGATTCCCATGAAGGCCAAAAGCTCGTGTGCTCGAGCTTTGCTCGCCCTTTCTTCCCGGCGGGCGCGAGGTGTGCCAAACAAGGAACCCACTAGACCGGACTTTTTATGCACATCTGAAGCAGTCAAGACATTCTCCAGAGCGGTCATATCGCCAAAAAGTCTCACGTTTTGAAATGTGCGAGCTATTCCTGATTTAGTGATCTTGTTGCGCTTCTTTCCGACGACACTTTCGCCTTTAAAAAGAATCTCGCCACTTGTAGGCGTGTAAACACCTGTAACTACGTTGAAGACGGTTGTCTTGCCGGCACCATTTGGGCCGATAAGAGCGAGAATTTCACCCTTATTGATATGCAAATTAAGATTGTTAATAGCGGTGACGCCACCAAACTTCATCACTACATCTTTAAGTTCGAGGAGTTTTTCACTCATTACATTGACTCCTTCTTCGCTGAAATCTTCTCTCGCTTCTTTCGAGGTAGTAATCCATCGGGTCGAACATTCATAATAATTACTAAAGCTAGCCCGAAAACCAGTTGTCGAGCGTTTGAAATAAATCTAATTCGCTCTGGTAAATAGGCAAGGATCGTAGCGCCAAGAATCACTCCCCAAATATTTCCCATTCCGCCGAAAACTACACATGAGAGAATCAATACGGAGATATTGAAAGTGAACATATCTGGAGCGACGAAAGCAGACTTTGCTGCAAATATAACACCTGCAGCTCCACCAATTGCCGCTCCAATACTGAAAGACCAAATCTTGTAACGAAGAACAGGCACTCCCATCAGCATGGCTACATCTTCATCCTGACGAATAGCCTCCCAAGCGCGACCGGGTCGACGTGCAGAAAATCGACGAATCATCCAAATTACGAGGAGAATCATCACTAGGACAATCCAAAAGTAAGCTTGCAGGTTCTGCAAATTAAATTTTTGACCAAATATTGCCGGCGGGTTTGGCACATTTCCAATTCCGTTTGGTCCGCCTGTGCTGGGAACGTTGATTGCAACTATTCGAACAATTTCACCAAATCCAAGTGTCACAATGGCCAGGTAATCTCCACGAAGGCGCAGAGTTGGCAGACCCAATAGAACACCCGAGATCATTGCGAGGCCCATACCGATGGGGAGAATCTCCCAGATATTTAAATGAGTACGCGTTCCTAGAATCGCGGCAGCATAAGCGCCGATAGCGAAAAACGCTACATAACCCAAATCCAGCAATCCACTTTTGCCAACAACGATATTGAGACCAAGAGCCATCAGCACATACATTCCGACTGGATAAACCAATACAGCTTGATATGAGGCAACTGGAGTGTTCAGGATATTAGTGAAAGAAAAATTTCCTGCATACGGAAGCAATACGGCTAAACCTACAATTACAAAGACAAAAGCGGTGCGTTGTGGGCGGCTCATCCTCTCCCAGAGTTCTGCGCCTTTGTCACGTAAATTAATATTCTTAAGTGTCGACATGAATTACACCCTTGATTGTTGGATTGCTTCGCCAAATAAACCATTTGGCCGGAAAAGAAGAACTAGGACGAGTACAACGAAAACCGAGACCGCCTGCCATTCGGCGCCAAAGATTGCAGAGGCAAACACTTCGATCAAGCCCAAAGTGATTCCTCCGAAGAAGGCGCCTCTAAGATTTCCAATTCCCCCAAGTACTGCGGCTGTAAACGCAGCTAAGCCAAGATTAAAACCAATGTTGAAAGTGGTGTTTTCAAAAACTAGGACATAGAGAAATGCCGCGGCGCCAGTCATTAGTCCGCCAATAAAAAAAGTTGCTGAAATTACTCTATTCAGATTGATGCCCATCAATCTCGAGGTATCTTCGCTCATCGATACCGCGCGAATAGCCTTTCCAAGAAGTGTTTTGTTGACAAAAAGATCTACGGCAAAGAATAAGAGCCCCGCAAATACAATTGTAATAATCGTATCAATTCGAAAACCTACACTCCCTAAGTGGAAGACGAAAAATTTCGTGAGCAGGCGAGGATTGGCTAATGGTCGAGATTGGGTCAGGATTCGAACGCCTTCTGATAGCACAATTGATGTGCCGATTGCCGAGATTAAAGAAGCTAATCGATTTGTTCCCTTGGCCCGAAGTCGCCGGTAAGCAACGAGTTCTACTATCACAGCCGTTACACCCGACATTAACATCGCTGCCAGAAGACAGGCGCCTAGCGTGTAAAAGAGTTTAAAACCATGGATCGTGTCCGAAGAATCGTTGTAACCAAAAAAGGTTCTAGACACAATAACCGAAGCAAAAGTGCCGACCATAAAAATTTCAGAATTGGCAAAGTTGATTAGGCGAAGTACGCCGTAAACCATCGTATATCCGAGAGAAATAAGTACGTAGATAAAACCAATAGCTACGCCCGCAAGGAGCAAGGACCAGAACTGGCTGGTCACTACAGAGAAATTCATCGGACCCACTTCTAAATCAAGGATTGAGGTTAGAAGATACCCCGGTGTTTTAATTCCGGGGTATCGGTTTACTTATATTTATGCTTGTTTACAAAGCTCCGTAAGAATTACTTAACAGCGCCGTTGTAGACGATCTTTCCACCCTTGATAACGAAATCGCCAATTGGTGCTCCACCGGTGATTTCACCGTAACGTGTGAAGACAATCTTTGATCCGTCAGCTCCGGTGAAGGTGCCAGTCGCGATGCACTTCTGAATGCCTGGGCGAGTTACATTGCCCTTCTTGATGCAATCGAGGAATACATTCGCTGCATTGAAGCTCTCAGTCACGTATGTGTGACCGGCTGGGCTCTTGAGGCCTGTTGCCTTGGTGAAGGCTGTAAGCATCGCAGGGGTTGCAGCTAGTTCGAATGGAAGCGAAGGAGCAGTAATGCGAGTTCCTTCTGCAGCATCTTTACCAGCAGCTGGGATGAAATCACTTGAAAGTGTTCCATCGCCTGATGCGAAGATGCCTGTATATCCATTGTCACGGAATGACTTGATAAGTGCGCCAGCATCCGAGTAGTAGCCAGCGTAGATAACTACGTTAGCTCCAGAAGCCTTCAACTTATCCTTAGCGCCAGTCGCTGTTGCAGCTGTTCCCTTTGTAATTGAATCTGAGCCAACCTTAGTTAGGCCCTTCTTCTTGATGTATGCATTTACAAGTGCAGCTAGACCGTCAACATCGTTGCCGTAACCTGACTTATCATCAATGACGTAGATCTTTGGTGATGCGACACCTTGAATTGCCAATCGAACGAGCGCTGGACCTTGAAGATCATCAGTAGCAAGTACGCGGTGGAAGAATGGGAATCCATTCTTAGCAGACTTTGGGTCTGTAAGAGTTGGGTTGGTAGCAGATGGTGAAACCATTGGAATACCAGCTGGCTTGTATGAAGGGAATGAAGCAACAGAAGCTCCTGAGAAGGCTGGTCCGACGATGCCTACTACAGATTTATCTGCTGCAACTCCTGGAGCAACAATTCCTGCTCCTGAAGCTCCGCCTTGATCATCGGCAGACTTTAGAGTGACCTTAACTGCCGGATTTGAATCGTTGTACATCTGAATTGCAGTTTGTACGCCAAGGTATTCATCTTGACCAGTTTGGCCATCTGAGCCTGTAAGAGGACCCTGGTAATAAAGAGTTACTGACTTTGTAGAAGCTTGAGCATTGGTAACAACGGCGCCTAAAGCCAACGCAGATGCAGCCACAACGCCAAGAACGCGCTTTGTGTTCTTATTCATGTAGACCTTCCTGATTGTTTACCACTGGCTTATGAGCCAGCGGGTATTGCCTGTATCCCGGGACAGGGAAGCGCTAAGAATATAGGTGAATTCAAGGTGAACTCAAACAAAACGAGGGCTAAATAGCGATATTAACCCGATTGTTACATTCGCAAACTCGCTCCCCCAGCTAACAGGGGCTACCTGCAAATGGTTGGCTTATTTCTCCGGTACCGAGTCGGGCGAGATGACCGCTTGGGCGACTTCCTTCATGGAGATTCGACGATCCATAGCGGCGCGTTGAATCCAGCTAAATGCTTGTGGCTCGGTGAGGGCAAGGGCTTGCATCAAGATTCCCTTAGCTCGATCAATAATTTTTCGCGTTTCAAGGCGTTCGTGTAAATCTGCGACTTCACCTTGGAGCGCCTTAAGTTGGGTATGTCGGCTAATCGCAATCTCAATGGCTGGAACTAAATCCGAAATAGAGAATGGCTTTACAACATATGCCATCGCTCCGGCATCACGCGCACGTTCAACAAGTTCGCGTTGGCTAAAGGCGGTCAACATCAACACCGGTGCAATATCAATAATTGAGGCAGCGGCGGTGATGCCATCCATCTCCGGCATCTTTACATCCAAGATTGCTAGATCTGGGAGAAACTCTTTTGCTAGCGCAACCGCTTCGACTCCATTTGTCGCTTGCGCAACTACTTCATATCCAGCTTCAGTCAGCATTTCGACCAAGTCAAGGCGAATGATCGCCTCATCTTCAGCGACGAGAATGCGCGGCTTGGTCGTAGTGCTCATGTGCCTCGAGTCGGATTTGAACCGACACTGTGCGGATTTTGAGTCCGCCCTCTCTACCGTTGGAGTACCGAGGCGTGCGCCAAATTATAGGCGTATTTTAAGCGGAGCTAATCCCGTGGATTATTTGCGGCTATTTACGATTATTTACGGTAGGCCGGAGCAATGCCGTCAACGGCATCTCCTACGCGGTGAACGCGTAGCGCATTGGTTGAGCCAGGAATCCCCGGAGGGGCTCCTGCCACAATCACCACATTTTCGCCCTTTTGAACTCGACCAGATTCAATCAAAATTGAATCTACTTGCTTCACCATCTCATCGGTATGAGCAACTGCTGGAGCAATCATTGATTCAACGCCCCATGTCAAAGCTAGCTGGTTATAGACCTCGGTAACTGGAGTAAGCGCCCAGATTGGAATTGGTGAGCGAAGTCTGGCCATGCGTCGTGCTGAGTCACCAGTTTGAGTGAAGGCAACCAGAATCTTTGCTTCGACAATCGCACCAACCTCGGTAGCCGCCTTGGTAATTGCGCCACCCTTTGTATGTGGGATGTGATCAAGTGGTGGAATTCGCTTCAACATCGCTTCTTCGGTGCGAGCGATAATGCGCGCCATAGTTTTTACTGCTTCAATCGCAAATTCACCAACGCTAGTTTCACCTGAGAGCATGAGTGCATCCGCTCCATCAAGAACGGCATTTGCACAGTCAGTTGCTTCAGCACGAGTTGGAGATGAATTAGTGATCATCGAATCGAGCATCTGAGTAGCAACGATGACCGGCTTGGCCATTCCGCGCGCAAGCTCAATACAGCGCTTTTGAACTAGTGGCACTTCCTCAATCGGCATCTCAACGCCAAGGTCGCCGCGAGCGACCATAATTCCATCGAATGCATCCACAATTTCTTCTAGATTGGCTACCGCTTGTGGCTTCTCGATCTTTGCAATCACGGGGCGACGAATGCCTTCTTCATCCATGATGCGATGAACATCTTTTACATCGGCAGCGTTTCGAACAAATGAGAGTGCGATGAAATCTGCGCCGGCGCGAAGACCCCAGCGTAAATCTTCTTTATCTTTCTCAGAGAGCGCAGGTACCGATACTGCAACGCCAGGAAGATTAATTCCCTTGTTATTTGATACCGCACCCGGCTCGATGCATTTAGTGACAACATCATTGCCTTTGACTTCTACGACCTCAACGGTGACCTTGCCATCATCAATGAGAATTCGATCTCCTGGTTTGCAATCACCGGGCAGACCTTTATATGTGGTACCTACTCGCTCTTTAGTTCCGGCAACTTCATCTGTTGTGATTGTGAAGATATCGCCGCGCTTGAGCTCGTGTGGCCCATTTTCAAATCGCGCCAATCGAATCTTGGGACCTTGCAAGTCAACCAAAATGGCAACTGGTCGATTGGCCTTAAGTGCAGCAGCACGAACTCGATCCAAACGTGCTTGGTGCTCGTCATAGCCGCCATGTGAAAGGTTGAGGCGAGCCATATTCATGCCGGCAGCAATCAGCTCCGCAACTTTCTCTGGTGCTTCAACGGCCGGACCCATGGTGCAAACAATTTTGGCTCTACGCATACGACAACCTTAATCTAGTAAGCAGAAAATATTTATTGTGGACTCTAACTACACTGTTAAAGGTCGTGCTGTTGGTGCAATAGGTGCGGGAAGCTGAGTCTCCCCTACTAGATAGGTATCCACGGCAGCGGCGGCGCTTCGACCTTCGGCAATAGCCCAAACAATAAGGGATTGTCCTCTTCCAGCATCGCCACAAACGAAGAGTCCCTCAATATTTGTTGCAAATTCACCGTCGCGCTTAATATTTCCACGTTCGTCGAATTCAACTTCGAGTTGCTTGAGTAATTCACTCTTCTCCGGGCCAACAAATCCCATCGCCAAAAATGCTAAGTCAGCTGGGATCTCCTTATGCGAGTTTTCAACCTTTTCAAACTTGCCATTAACGAACTTGGTTTCAACTAGCTTGAGCGCGCGCAAGTTTCCGGCCTCATCGCCTAGGAACTCTTCAGTCGAGACAGCAAAGAGTCGCTCCCCCGCCTCTTCATGTGCACTTGAAACGCGATAGACCATCGGATAGGTAGGCCATGGTTGAGATGATGGACGTTCTTCAGTTGGTCTTGGCAAAATTTCTAATTGAGTAACACTTGCTGCCCCTTGGCGAATTGAAGTGCCGAGACAATCCGCACCGGTGTCTCCGCCTCCCAAAATAACAACGTGCTTTCCAGCAGCGTTGATCGGACTTGGGCCAGCGAGTTCGTTGAGACCTTGCTTGTTACCCCAAGGCAGATATTCCATCGCTTGGTGGATGCCCTTGAATTGGCGACCTGGCACATCAATATCGCGCCAAGCAGTTGCGCCAATAGCAAGCACTACAGCGTCGTACTTAGAACGTAGCTGTGCGCCGGTGATGTCGACACCAACATTTACGCCAGTGCGAAAACGGGTTCCTTCTTGCTCCATCTGGCGAATGCGGCGATCGAGGATGAACTTCTCCATTTTGAATTCTGGAATTCCGTAACGGAGCAATCCACCTGGCTTATCGGCTCGCTCATAAACGACGACAGTATGTCCGGCGCGAGTTAGTTGTTGTGCGATTGCTAATCCAGCTGGGCCAGAGCCAATCACGGCAACGGTCTTACCGGTTATGCGATCCGGAGCTTGTGCTTGGACCTTTCCGCTAGCAAATGCCTCTTCAATGGTGCGAAGTTCAATCTGCTTAATAGTAACTGGATCGCCATTAATACCGACTACACATGCAGTCTCGCATGGAGCTGGGCAGAGTCGACCAGTAAATTCCGGAAAGTTATTTGTCGCATGAAGGCGATCAATTGCTTCGCCACGATCGCCACGCCACATCAAGTCATTCCACTCAGGAATTAAATTTCCTAGTGGGCAGCCGGAGTGGCAGAACGGAATTCCACAATCCATGCAGCGGCCAGCCTGTTTTTGCAGTTCGCCTATGTTCTGTTCTTGGTAAACTTCTTTCCAATCCTTGATGCGAACATCAACTGGACGGCGAGTTGGAGTTGCCCTGGCAGTTGTGAGAAATCCCTTTGGATCAGCCATTGATTGCCTCCATGATTGCCTCGTCAGCATTGCGACCATCTCGCTCTGCTTGTGCGATTACCGTTAGAACTTTTGCATAGTCGCGCGGCATCACCAATGAAATCCGCGCCTTCTCCACTGTCCAATCCTTTACCAACTGGGAGGCTACCTGCGATCCAGTCTCCTCGGCATAGCGAGTGAGCAGAGCCTTGAGTTTCTCTTCTTGATCGGCGGGCAGTGGAAGAACGTCGACGAGTTCAGGATTAACTAGTCGAGGATCTAAATCGAGCACAAATGCGCGCCCACCGGACATGCCGGCTGCGAAATTGCGACCAGTCTTTCCAAGTACAACTGCGGTACCGCCAGTCATGTACTCACATCCGTGATCGCCTACACCTTCGACAATCGCGGTGGCACCGGAGTTTCGAACACAGAATCGTTCACCAACAATGCCGCGAATAAATATCTCACCGGAGGTAGAGCCATATCCAATTACGTTGCCGGCAATCACATTCTCTTCCGACATAAAAGTGGCCTTAGCGTCCGGGCGAACAATAATTCGACCACCAGAGAGACCTTTACCAACGTAGTCATTGGCGTCACCGTGCATGCGAATCGTCATTCCCTTGGGAATAAATGCACCTAGCGATTGGCCAGCTGATCCATGAAGGTTGAGTTCTACTGTGCCATCTGGAAGCCCAGTACCACCATATTTTCTAGTGATTTCTGAACCCAACATCGTTCCAGCAGTTCGATTGACGTTGCGGATGGAGTGCTCAATAACAACCTTGCTTCCATTATCGAGTGCAGGCTTGGCGAGAGCAATCAATTCATTATCGAGAGCCGCGGCTAAACCGTGATCTTGAGTAATGGTGTTTCGCCTTGTTGGGGGCGTTCCATATGTTGGGGCCTGGAGTAATGGCGAGAGATCAAGTCCGCTGGCCTTCCAATGCTCAACTGCCACTCGAGTATCAAGCACTTCTACTTGACCGATAGCCTCTTCTAGCGTGCGGAAACCAAGCTTGGCTAGCCACTCGCGAACTTCCTCGGCGATATATTCAAAGAAGGTCTCAACGAATTCTGGCTTGCCTGAGAAACGCTTTCGCAATTCTGGGTTTTGCGTGGCAACTCCAACTGGGCAGGTATCCAAATGGCAGACGCGCATCATTACGCAACCTGAGACAACAAGTGGCGCAGTGGCAAAACCAAACTCTTCGCCGCCAAGTAAAGCTGCGATAACAATGTCGCGACCCGTCTTCATCTGGCCATCGACCTGAACAACAATGCGATCACGCAATCCATTGAGCATCAAAGTTTGTTGAGTCTCGGCTAGGCCCAGCTCCCACGGCGCACCTGCATGCTTGAGTGAGGTAAGCGGTGAGGCACCAGTACCGCCGTCGTGACCAGAAATGAGAACCACGTCGGCATGCGCCTTCGAGACACCGGCAGCGACTGTTCCGACTCCTACTTCTGCAACTAGCTTGACGTGGACACGCGCATCCTTATTGGCGTTCTTTAGATCGTGGATGAGCTGCGCCAAATCTTCAATGGAATAAATATCGTGATGAGGTGGTGGCGAAATGAGTCCCACACCAGGAGTTGAGTAACGAACCTTAGCTACCCACGGATAAACCTTGCCGCCGGGAAGTTGACCACCCTCACCAGGCTTTGCACCTTGTGCCATTTTGATCTGAATATCGTCAGCGTTAACCAAGTACTCGCTGGTTACACCGAAGCGACCGCTAGCAACTTGCTTGACTGCAGAGCGACGCAGATCGCCATTGGCATCTGGAGTAAAACGAGCTGGATCTTCTCCACCTTCGCCGGTATTGGATTTACCACCAATGCGGTTCATCGCGATAGCTAGTGTCTCGTGTGCTTCCGCCGAAATCGATCCGTAGGACATGGCTCCGGTGGCAAAGCGTTTAATAATTTCACTTGCTGATTCGACTTCTTCTAGTGGCACTTCTGGACGAAGCCCATCCTTAAAGGTGAATAGCCCACGCAAAGTCATGAGGTTCTTGGATTGATCATCAACTTTGTTGGTGTACTTCTTAAATATGTCGTAACGCTTATTGCGCGTGGAATGCTGGAGTGTAAACACTGTCTCTGGATCAAAGAGGTGTGGTTCTCCCTCACGTCGCCATTGATATTCTCCGCCGATCGGTAGCCGCTTAGTACCTGGGACTTCACCCATAGGTGGATAAGCGATGTGATGGCGCTTGATGGTTTCATCAGCGAGCGTTGCTAGTGAAACTCCGCCAAGGCGGGATGTGACGCCAGTGAAATATTCATCAACCACTTCGCGTGAGAGGCCAATAGCTTCGAAAACTTGCGCTCCGGTGTATGAAGCGATGGTCGATATTCCCATCTTGGACATAACTTTAAGTACGCCCTTGCCCAGAGACTTGATGAGATTGGCAACTGCCTTCTCAGGTGTAATTCCAGTAATAATTCCTTGACGAACCAAATCTTCAGCTGATTCCATTGCCAAATATGGATTGATTGCAGCTGCGCCAAAGCCAACTAGAAGAGCAACATGGTGCACTTCGCGAACTTCACCAGTTTCAACAATAAGACCCACTCGGGTACGTGTCTTCTCGCGAATCAAGTGGTGATGCACTGCAGCAGTTAGCAAGAGCGATGGGATTGGCGCCTCTTCGGCATCGCCATCGCGATCGGAGAGAACAATTAGGTGCGCGCCATCGGCGATCGCCTGTGAAACTTCCTGTCGAATCTCTTGAATGCGCTGTGCGAGTGCTTCTCCCCCACCTTGCACTGGAAAAAGTCCGCGAACAACATGTGCTTGAAATCCTGGGTGATTACCATCTGCGTTAACGTGAATTAACTTAGCCAATTCATCATTATCGATAACCGGGAAATCAATCGCAATTTGTCGGCACGAAGCTGGTCCTGGATCGAGCAAGTTCTGTTCTGGTCCAAGGCTTCCACCCAAACTTGTAACGAGTTCTTCGCGAATGGCATCCAATGGTGGATTTGTAACTTGGGCAAAGAGCTGTGCGAAATAGTCGAAGAGCAAACGTGGCTTATTGGAGAGAGCCGCGATTGGCGTATCGGTTCCCATGGAACCGAGCGGCTCCATGCCGCTCTTTGCCATCGGCGTAATAATGAGGCGGAGTTCTTCTTCGGTATATCCAAATGCGCGTTGGCGACGAAGAACCGATGAGTGTGGATAGACAATATGCTCGCGAGCAGGCAGATCTGAAAGGCGCACTAATCCAGCATGTAGCCAATCGCCGTATGGCGCTGCATCTGCCAATGAATCCTTAATCTCATCATCTTCAATGATGCGACCTTCTTCAATATCAACCAAGAACATGCGACCTGGCTGCAATCTGCCTTTGCGCTCAATCTCTTCTGGGGCAAAATCAAGTACGCCAGCTTCAGATGCCAAGACGACCATTCCACCCTTGGTAATCCAGAAACGCGATGGCCGAAGTCCATTGCGGTCTAGTACAGCGCCAACTTGGAAACCATCGGTAAATGTCACGCAAGCGGGACCATCCCATGGCTCCATCATTGTTGAATGGAAGGCGTAAAAATCACGACGCTTATGAGACATGGTTGCGTGATTTTCCCAAGCTTCTGGAATCATCATTAAAACTGCATGAGGAAGTGAACGTCCACCCAGATAGAGAAGTTCGAGAACTTCATCAAATGAGGCTGAATCTGAACCTGAGTTTTCGACAATCGGAAATAAGCGCTCAAGGTCGCCCGGAATGAGATCGCTCTTTAATAAATTTTCACGAGCGCGCATCCAGTTGCGGTTTCCGCGGACGGTATTGATCTCACCGTTGTGAGCAATAAATCGGTAGGGATGCGCAAGTGGCCATGATGGAAAAGTGTTGGTGGAGAAGCGAGAGTGAACTAGGGCAAGTGGCGATGCAACACGCGCGTCTGCCAAGTCCGGAAAGAACTCTTCGAGTTGCCCAGTTGTGAGCATGCCTTTGTAAACAATGGTGCGAGTAGATAGCGATGGGAAGTAAATAGGATGCGCGTGCTCAGCTCGCTTGCGAAGTGCGTAGACCTTACGCTCTAGCGTTAAATCACTTTCACCAGCTGCGCCAGTAATAAAAAGTTGTTCAAATTTAGGCATGACTGAAATTGCGGTCTTACCAAGTGAGGTTGAGTTAATAGGAACTTCGCGCCATCCAATAACAACCAGCCCCTCCTCCTTTGCAATCTTTGCAATTTCGCTTCGATGTTCAAAAGATGGATCGACAAAGGCGATACCGGTGGCATAGAAACCAACTGGTGGTAATTCGAAATCGCTCTCTTGTCGATAGAAGGCATCAGGAATGCGAATGAGGATTCCAGCTCCATCACCGCTATCTGGTTCAGCGCCAGTTGCGCCGCGATGCTCCATATTTCGAAGTGCAAGCAGTGCTTGCGAAACTATCTCGTGGGTAGCATTTTTATTAAGCGTCGCGACCATAGCAACGCCGCAGGCATCACGTTCTTGCAGCGGATCATAAAGTCCTTGTGCTGCTGGCAATGTAGAGAAAAGTGTCACGAGCGCTCCTGAAGAACGGTCGGGACGGCGATGGCCCAACTAACGAATATCTGCCTGGCTTCCTACTCAGCGAGTCTGAAGCAAGTGAGAAATCGTAGCAAGGTGAGGGCTAACCCTGGTACCAATTTTCTGCATACTTTCTATAACAATTTTGGCGGTAGTTAAATACCCGACAGGTGAACTAGGCCACCAATTCCCGCTGTAATTGCCATTCCCAGGCTGCCACCAATCAACACGCGCAAGGTGGTCTTGACCATCGGCGAGCCAGCTGAGCGTGAGGAGATTATGCCGGTCCCCAAGAGACCGATGAGCGTAGCCAGGACAATCGGTATCGATTTAGAGCCACTAAAAGCATGAATGGGAAGTAGCGCACCAACGAGAGGTACTGCTCCCCCGAGTGTGTAGCTAATGGCTGAAGCTATGCCAGCTTGAAGCGGGCGAGCCTTGGTATGTTCAAACTGGCCAAGCTCATCGCGCAAGTGCGTACCTAGTGCATCATGCGCAGTCATTACCTCTGCAACTTCCCGAGCAAGTTCCTTGGTCAATCCGCGTTCGACGTAAATTTGAGTGAGCTCGTCCAACTCTCCCTCGGGATCAGATTCGAGATGAGCAATCTCCATCAGACGATCTGACTCTTCGATATCGCTCTGTGAGCGCACTGAAATGTATTCGCCTACCGCCATGGACATCGCACCAGCGGCAATTCCTGCAAGACCAATGGTCACTAGTGGTGAGCTTGCCTTAGCTGCGCTCACGCCAATCATCAGAGAAGCGGTTGCAACTAATCCATCGTTGGCGCCTAGGACCGCTGCGCGCAGCCAACCAGATTTATGAACCTTGTGGTGGCGATTGCGCAAATAGACATCTTCTAAACCCATGAGCCAACCTTATCTAGTGAAGCGAATTCGTCTAATTAACACGAGCGTAGCGAGGATGAAAATTATCGCACTCACCCAGATATTTAGTCGCAAACCCAGAATTAGATGAGCGTTATCAATTCGAAGGGCCTCTATCCAAGTTCTGCCCAATGTATAGAGCGCCGCGTAGCCGAGTAGGACTACGCCGCTACCTACTCGCTTGGCAAAGAGCGGAAGTTTCAACAAGACAATGGCGGCTAGTAAACACCAGAGCGATTCATATAAAAAGGTGGGATGGAAGGTGAGGTAATTTTCAAAGCCGGCAGGACGTTTGGCCAGCGGCACCGAGAGCGCCCAAGGAAGGTGTGTTGGGCGGCCAAAGAGTTCACCATTAAACCAATTACCCCAACGGCCAATTGCTTGGGCAATCAATAAGCCGGGTGCGAGAGCATCTGCAAAGTGGAGAAACGATAAGGAACGCTCCTTGCTTCGAAAGACAATAAACGAAACCAGCAAACCAAGGGCGATGGCGCCCCAAATACCCATTCCGCCTTGCCAAATTTTAAGCGCGCTCCATGGATTGCCTCCGGCGCCAAAGTAGGCATCTGGCGAAGTCAGCACGTGATAGAGCCGGCCTCCAATAATTCCGGCAGGTATGGCATAAAGCGCAATCTCATTTACTTCTTCAGGATTCCCACCGATGCGCGCATAGCGAGATCTACCAACTAGCACCGCAGCAATAATTCCCAAGAGAATACATAGGGCATAAAAGTGGAGAGTAAGCCCTCCCAACGAAACCGCTGAACGTGGTGGCGTTGGGAAAGCGAATTGAGTCAGAGCTATTTATGCTCCTGCGGCAACAAGTGCCTTTTGAAATGCGGCCGGATCCATATATTGAGTGTTGCGATCGAGCTCTTTGCCATTAACAAAAACCGTTGGGGTCGCATTGACATTCTTTGCGGCACCATCTGCGGCGATGTTCTTAACCCAACCGGAATAGCTTAGGTTTTCCACGCATTGTGTAAATTTAGATGAAGTGATTCCCACACTTGCGCCGATACCTTCGAGCCAACTATTAGTGATATGACCTGAGTTCTCGGTTCCTTGATTGAGATAGAGGGCATAGTGATAATCCAAGAATTTACCTTGATCAGCTGCGCAGGCCGCTGCATTTGCCGCCAAGATTGATTCAGCGCCAATAAATGAGAGCGGGTGAAAAACAACCTTCACCTTATTGCCGCGCGCTAAAGATTCTATATATGAGTGGTTGATGGATTCAAAGTGTTGGCAGATAGGACATTGGAAATCTTCCCAAATATCTACTTGTGGCTTGCCTGAATCATTAAAGGCGATTCCGTAGCCATTTGCCTTAACGACTGAGCTAGGTGTGGCAGCGTGATCATTACTCTTATTTGAGACCACCGTGAAAATACCGCCGATGGCAACAACAAAAACAACCATTCCAATTACTAGACCGCGCAAGCCGCCATCTTTACCTTTTTTATCTGCCACGCTCATGCTCCTTGCTTTCTGGTCAATTGCTCGTTGTGTGATCTCGCTGTGGTTCTTTATCTAGTCCAAGTTTACCGTGCGGGAATTTGATTAAGTAGATTGCGCAGAGCGTGAGTCCTATATCTCGAAGGATCTCTTGTAGGTATTTGGTATGGCC
>CAIUHB010000090.1 GCA_903898855.1 uncultured Actinomycetes bacterium
CGTGACACCAAAACGTGAACCCAAATCCATGATTGCCTTTGCAACACGTCCTGGAACATCAGAGAAAACTAAGTCAGCTAAGACTTCATTGCTGCGGCGCAGGCGTTGCGCTAAACGACCAAGCAACTGGAGTGAGACTTGTGGGTGCTGGGTAACCCAACCAATAACTTGATCGTGGGCAAGTGCCAAGAGGCGAGCATCGGTTACTGCAGTTGCAGTTGCGGTGCGGGGTCCTGGATCAAAGAGTGAGAGTTCGCCAAACATTTCAGATGGACCAAGAATGGAGAGCAAGTTTTCGCGGCCATCGCCGGAAGATGTTCCGAGCTTTAACTTTCCTTCAATAACAACATAGAGACGGTCTCCAGCATCGCCCTCTTTGAAAAGAGTGTTGCCTTTGGAAACCTTGACTGGAGTCATTGATGCACGCAGTGTTGCGGCTGACTCATCATCTAGCGCGCTAAAGAGCGGCGCCTTGCGGACAATCTCATCATCTCTTAATTCTTTAGCTGTGGCCACGGCTCCACGATACCCCCGAGTGCCCTCGACTTCCAATCCAGTAATCTGCAGGTGTGCGACAGCCCTTAGCAATCTTCAAGCTCTTGCAGAAGTGCTATCCAGATGCTGATTGCGAACTAGATTTCAAAACACCATTTGAATTGGTGGTTGCCACTGTACTTTCGGCCCAATGCACCGATAAGCGAGTTAACGCGGTCACACCTAAACTCTTTAAGAGATATGGCACCCCAAAGAAATTAGCTGGCGCAAAAGTCCACGATGTGGAAGAGATCATTCGCTCACTTGGTTTCTTTCATACCAAAGCCAAGAGCATTACCGGACTTGCTCAAAAAATTATGCACGACTTTGGCGGCCAAGTTCCTTCGACTTTAGAAGATTTAGTCACTCTGCCCGGAGTTGGACGAAAGACTGCAAATGTCGTCCTGGGTCATGCCTTTGGAATTCCTGGCATAACAGTGGATACCCACTTCGGACGATTGAGTCGCAGGTTTGGTTGGAGTGAGAGTCAAGATCCAGTGAAAGTTGAAGCCGATGTGGCAGCGCTCATCCCAGAGAAAGATTGGACAACTCTCTCGCAAGTAATGATTTGGCATGGCCGACGAATCTGTCATTCGCGCAAGCCTGCTTGCGGCGCATGCCCGATTGCAAAGCTATGTCCCTCGGTTGGCATTGGCGAGATGGATAAGGTTAAGGCTCAGGCCTTAGTGAAAAGTGATGAGGAGTTTCGATGAAGCGAGTACTGCTTGCACTACTTCTTCTTATCTCCTCTGCGCCATCGGCTCACGCAGCTATTTCCGATTGTTCAACTATTTCTGTGAAATCAGGAGTTGTAAAAGGCACATCGCTTCCATGTATTAATGGCGGCAAATCCTTTCTAATGGAATCAATTAAAGGCCCGGCCATCATCAACGTTTGGGGATCGTGGTGCGCTCCGTGTATCGCCGAAGTGCCACATTTCCGCGCGCTTGCGGCGACCAAGAAAGTCACCATAATCGGCATCGATGTGGAAGAGCCCAACATGGCAGCTGGTCGTAAATTCATGAGTTCACATGGAATGAGTTGGCCGGTGCTCTATGACCCAGATGGTCGGACAAAAGCTGCCTTCGGGCTTGGCGTTCCTGTTACTTGGTATTTAAATAGCAAAGGCGTCATTGTCTATAAACATATTGGAATAGTTTCATCAGAGAAGGCGCTCTTCGCCGAAGCCCGTAAATACCTAGGTGCAAAGCTTTGAAATCTCATATCGTTGATTTGGTAATACTGCTCGCACTTTTGCTCGCTATCTATCGCGGTTATAAAGCAGGACTTTTGAACACCTTCTTCTCCTTTATCGGCTTCGTCGGCGGCGGATTAATTGGACTTATATATTCAGTGAAACTCGTTCAACATTGGCATGGAAACTTTCAGAAGTTTGGTCTGATCCTCTTCGCAATTTTCGTTGCAGCTTCCATCGGCGAAGCACTTTTAGGCAGATTTGCTAAGTTCTTTCATAACCGCGTTCTCTTTGGGCCATTTAAGTGGGCTGACTCTTGGCTCGGCGCTGCACTCTCA
>CAIUHB010000091.1 GCA_903898855.1 uncultured Actinomycetes bacterium
CGACCAGAGTTGCAAGTTCTTTAATGGTGACATCTTCGCCGGTGCCGACATTGATATGTTCATCGGCGTTGTATTTCTCCAAGAGAACGACAACGGCTTTTGCTAGATCATCAACATGGAGAAATTCGCGCATTGGTGAGCCGCTGCCCCACAGTTGTACCGAAGTGCCGTTTTGAACTGCTTCGCTAAATTTACGAATCAAGGCTGGAAATACATGGCTATTTTCTAAATCAAAGTTGTCATTGGGGCCATAGAGATTGGTCGGCATCGCCGAAATCCACTTATAGCCATATTGCTTGCGATAGGACTTTATAAGTTCGATGCCGGCAATCTTGGCTACGGCGTAGGCAGAGTTGGTGGCTTCGAGAGGTCCGGTCAGTAAATATTCTTCTTTGATTGGCTGGGCGCAATCACGTGGATAAATACAGGATGAACCCAGGAAGAGAAATTGTGGGGTTTTGGCGGCGTGCGCAGCATCCATCAAATTGGTTTGGATTTGAATGTTCTTACTTAAGAAATCCACCGGATAGGTGTTGTTGGCACCGATTCCACCCACGCGAGCCGCGGCGTCGATAATGACTTCAGGCTTGTGGGTTTGGATGTAATCAAAAGTAGCATCGCGATCTTCCAGGTTAACGACCTTGGAGTTCACCGCAAGAACGTCACGACCTTGTTTTTCAAGTTCGCGGACAATGGCAGAGCCAACTAGGCCAGTACCACCGGCGACAAGAACGGACATGCCCGTAAGTGTACGGGTTTACTTAGTGAATTCTTGTGCGACGAGTTCTGCGATCTGAGCAGTATTTAACGCTGCTCCCTTGCGCAAATTATCGCCACAGAGGAAGAGATCCAAAGAGTGATTGTCATCCAAACTGCGACGAACGCGACCAACCCAGGTTGGGTCAGTGCCTACTACATCCGCTGGAGTTGGGAAGATGTAATTCTCTGGATCATCATGCAACTTCACACCAGCTGCATCACGAAGCACATCTTGTGCTTCTTCGCGAGAGACCTTCTTCTTAAATGTTGCGTGCACTGCAAGTGAGTGAGTGGTGAGAACGGGAACGCGAACGCAGGTTGCGGAAACTTTTAGCTCCGGCATATCCAAAATCTTGCGTGATTCGTTGCGGACCTTGAGCTCCTCTGATGAGTAGCCCTTCTCCTTAAGTGAACCGGCCCATGGCACGACATTGAGTGCGAGTGGAGCAGGAAATGGTCCATTGTCAGAGATGATCTTTCGTGAATCTCCCGCAATGTCACCGGCGCTAGTTCCGGCAACTGCTGAGATCTGTGCGCGAAGCGTATCGATACCAGCTTGGCCAGCGCCTGATGCTGCTTGATAGGAAGAGACAACTAGTTCCTTGAGTTTGTACTTCTTATTGAGTGCACCCATTGCAACAATCATGGAGAGGGTGGTGCAATTTGGATTGGAGATGATTCCCTTTGGACGCTTTTTAGCGGCCTTGGGATTTACCTCTGGAACAACAAGTGGAACTTCTGGATCCATGCGAAATGCACCAGAGTTATCAACAACTACTGCGCCACGTGATGCAGCAATTGGAGCCCACTCTTCGGAAATCTCATCTGGAACATCGAACATTGCGATATCAATTCCATCAAAAGCTTCTGGTGAGAGCGCAACGACGGTGAGCTCTTCGCCGCGACAGACTAACTTCTTGCCCGCTGAACGAGCTGAAGCAATCAAGCGGATCTCGCCATAAACATTTGGACGCTTACTCAAAATATCAAGCATGACAGTGCCAACCGCGCCGGTTGCACCAACAACTGCGAGTGATGGAAGTTTTGAAGTCATCGTCCTGTTCCTCCGTAAACAACTGCTTCTGGGTTTTCGGCATCTAAGCCAAAGGCGGTGTGGGCAGCACGAACGCCCTTATCTAAATCAGATTCGCGACAGATAATCGAGATACGAATTTCAGAGGTAGAGATCATCTCGATATTTACACCGGCCTCAGAGAGGCAGGCGAAGAATTGTGCGGTAATTCCTGGATGCGAGCGCATACCGGCACCAACTAATGAAAGCTTGCCGACTTGATCATCATATTGAAGTGAAGAGAATCCAACTTCGCCCTTAATTTTGTTAAGGATTTCAGTTGCCTTCGGGCCTTCCGCCTTTGGCAAGGTAAATGAGATATCAGTAAGTCCTGTTGCAGCTGCAGAGACGTTCTGCACAATCATGTCGATATTAATTTGGGCATCTGCAATTGCTTGAAAGATATGTGCGGCAGTACCGGTGCGATCTGGTACGCCAACGATAGTGATCTTGGCTTCGCTTCTATCGTGAGCGATTCCCGCAATGATTGCTTGTTCCATGTCGCCGCCTTCCGGATGATCTTTGACCACCCATGTTCCTTCGTTATTTGAAAATGAGGATCGAACGTGAATCGGTAGATCAAAACGTCGCGCATATTCCACACAACGCAAGTGCAGAACTTTTGCACCAGAGGCTGCGAGTTCAAGCATCTCTTCGTAAGTAACAGTCTTCAACTTACGTGCAGTAGGAACAACGCGCGGATCGGCGGTAAAGACGCCATCCACATCTGTATAAATTTCGCAGACGTCAGCTTCGAGCGCTGCTGCTAGTGCGACCGCTGTTGTATCTGACCCACCGCGACCAAGGGTGGTGATGTCTTTGGTGTCTTGGCTGATGCCTTGGAAGCCAGCAACAATTGCAATTGCGCCTTCCTTCAAAGCTTCTTGGATGCGGCCAGGAGTGACATCGATGATGCGAGCTGCGCCGTGCTTGGAGTCGGTGATAACGCCAGCTTGTGAACCAGTAAAAGATTGGGCTTCATGGCCGAGGTTTCCGATTGCCATTGCCAGCAGCGCCATTGAAATTCGCTCGCCCGCGGTAAGCAACATATCGAGCTCGCGGCCATGGGGCATCGGTGAAACTTGATTGGCAAGATCGATGAGTTCATCGGTGGTGTCGCCCATTGCAGATACGACAACAACCACCTGGTGGCCAGCCTTTTTGGTGGCCACGATGCGGTTGGCGACTCGCTTAAGCCCTTCGGCGTCAGCGACGGAAGAGCCGCCGTATTTCTGAACAATTAAACCCATAGGAGAAATATTGCGCAATGGGTGGCTCTGCGGAAGTTAATTAAGGGTTTATCTCAAATAATAAGATGGTTGAACGGACCACATAGTGAGACAAATCCGGATTTAAGCTTTAGCTCTTATTCGACGGTGCGACGACCCTCAAAAGCGCGGCCAAGAGTGACCTCATCGGCATATTCGAGATCTCCGCCAACGGGTAGGCCAGATGCCAAACGGCTGATCTTGACCCCCATCGGCTTAATCAAACGGGTCAAGTAGGTGGCAGTCGCTTCGCCTTCAAGGTTGGGATCGGTGGCGATGATGATCTCTTGAATCTCAGTCGCGCCAAGTCGCATCAAGAGTTCGCGGATGCGGAGTTGTTCAGGGCCGATGCCATCGATGGGCGAGATCGCGCCACCAAGCACGTGATACTTACCGCGAAATTCGCGCGTCTTCTCAATAGCGATTACATCCTTGGACTCTTCCACGACGCAGATGGTGGAGCCATCTCGGCGAGGATC
>CAIUHB010000092.1 GCA_903898855.1 uncultured Actinomycetes bacterium
ATAGTGGACAATTCAGGTTCCGCCATTGTGTAGTGGCTAGCACATGGGCCTTTGAAGCCCAGGGTCCAGGATCGATACCTGGTGGCGGAGCCAATAAATCCTCTCCCCAAGGACATATGCTCGCCTTTAAGCAGTAGCCGAACTACCGAAGGAGCAGCGTCACCATCATGACCACTGGGTCTGGGCTAGATATCGCGATTGTGCTCGCGGCTGGCGAAGGTACGCGCATGAAATCTGCAACGTCCAAAGTTCTCCACTCAATTGCTGGTCGAACCATCGTCGGTCATGTCTTGGCAGCGCTCGCGCCACTTGCCCCGAAAGATCTCCGCGTTGTCGTGGGCTCATCTCGGGAGAGCGTTGAGCCGCACATTAAAGAGATCGCGCCTAACGCGACGACCGTCTTTCAAGCAGAGCGAAATGGAACCGGCCATGCAGTGCAGCTGGCGCTCGCTGGAATCAAAGCCGAAGGTTCTGTTCTTGTACTCGCTGGTGATACGCCGCTTTTAACAACTTTTACCTTGAAAGAGTTTCTCGATGTTCATCACGCATCTGGCAGCCACGTCTCAGTTTTAACCGCACAACTTCCTGACCCCACTGGATATGGCCGCATCATCCGAGATGAATTTGGCGCAATCGAGCGCATCGTTGAACAACGAGATGCCACTGAGGAAGAGCAAGAAATTGATGAGATCAATACTGGTGTCTACCTATTTGATGCCGGGGCGCTTGTAAATTCCATTCATAAAATTTCTAACAATAATTCGCAAGGCGAGCTTTACCTCACTGATGTAATTGCACTGATAAAAGCCGAGAGCAATAAGGCCGCCGCCGTGCTCTCCAATGATTACACCGAAACTTTAGGAATTAATGATCGCGCTCAATTAGCTGAATGTGCCTCGATTATGCGCGATCGCATCAATAACGAACATATGCGGGCCGGTGTTGCCATCATTGATCCAACAACCACCTGGATTGATGCAACCGTAAAAGTTGCACCAGATTCAATTATTCATCCTGGGTCTTGGTTGCAAGGCACCACAAGTATTGCCACTAAGGCTGTTATTGGGCCTCGAACAACCTTAAATAACGTAACTGTTGGTGAAGGTGCCAGTGTTATTGAATCTCACTGCACTGAGAGCACGATTGCAGCAGCTGCAAATGTTGGACCATTTAGTTATTTGCGTGCCGGCTCGAATGTGGGCGTTGGCGCAAAAGTTGGCGCTTACGTAGAAGTGAAGAATTCAACTATTGGCGATGGCTCTAAAGTTCCACATCTCTCATACGTGGGCGATGCGACTATTGGTACCGGATCAAATATCGGCGCCGCCACTGTCTTTGTTAATTACGACGGCGTGGAGAAGCACAAAACCGTTGTCGGTAACGAAGTTCGTATCGGCAGCGACAGCATGCTCGTAGCCCCCGTCACCATTGGCGATGGCGCCTACACCGCAGCCGGCTCTGTTATTACCGAAGATGTTCCAGCCGGAGCTATTGCAGTTGCCCGAGCAAAGCAGCGCAATATTCTTAGCTGGGTGTTACGAAAGCGAAAGGGAACTTCCTCGGATGTTGCCGCTCGCGCCGCTGGAGCCACAGAGTAATTTCAACCCTCACCTCACGACCAACGAATATGGAGCACAGTAAATGAGCGAACTTCGACTCTCCTCTGAAAAGCGGTTGCGCCTCTTTACCGGTCGTGGATTTCCAGAATTAGCTGAAGGCGTTGCAGCTGAGCTTGGTATTCCAATTACGCCGACATCGGCTTATGACTTTGCCAATGGCGAAATATTTGTTCGCTTCGAAGAGAGCGTTCGTGGTTGCGATGCATTTGTTCTTCAGAGCCACGCAGCTCCTGTAAATAAGCAGATCATGGAGCAGTTGATCATGGTTGACGCGCTTAAGCGCGCATCGGCAAAGCGAATTACCGTGGTGGCACCGTTCTATGGATACGCCCGCCAAGATAAGAAGCATCGCGGTCGCGAGCCAATCTCAGCGCGTTTGATGGCCGATCTCTTTAAGACCGCTGGCGCAGATCGACTAATGGTGGTTGATCTTCACACCGCACAAATTCAAGGTTTCTTTGACGGCCCAGTAGATCACCTCTTTGCATTGCCACTTCTCACCAACTATGTCGGCAGCAAAGTAGATCGCTCACGTTTGACGATTGTTTCACCTGACTCTGGTCGAGTTCGGGTAGCGGAACGCTGGTCGGACATGCTCGGTGGTTGTCCTATTGCATTTATCCATAAGACCCGTGATCCACGAATCCCGAACGAGTCTGTCACCGGTCGCGTGGTTGGCGATGTGAAGGGCCAGACCTGCGTTGTCATCGATGACATGATCGATACCGCCGGAACAATTACCAAAGCAGTTGACGCGCTCTTCGCAGAAGGTGCGAAAGATGTGATTGTCGCTGCAACCCATGCTGTGCTTTCTGGACCTGCAGTCGAGCGCTTAAAGGCTTCGCGCGTATCGGAAGTAGTAGTCACCGATACTCTGCCAATCCCAGAAGAGGCTAGATTCGATGGACTTACAGTCTTGTCGATTGCGCCTTTACTTGCACGCGCAATTCGTGAAGTATTTGAAGATGGCTCCGTCACGAGCCTCTTTGACGGCCACAGCTAGGAGTTGAAAATGGGTAGCAACGCCTTACACCCAACGAAGCAAACTCTCATCGACACCGTTGTCTCCTTGATGGATTCACATCCAGCGGCGGAGATTAATAGCGATGAGGTCCTAGAAATTTCTGGTATCTCTAAAGGTTCGCTCTATCACCACTTCGAAGATTTTCCTGAGCTCATTGAGCATGCAATGGTTGCGCGCTTTGCTCGCTTTGTCGATAACTCAGTCATGATGCTTAACGATGTCATTACCAAAGCCAAGAGTCGCGATGACTTAGTGGCTGGATTAAAGCGAGTTACCAGAGCGACCCAGGCCCCAGAACTCACTGCACATCGCTCAGAGCGAGTAGTTGCAATTGCTAAAGCAATTCGCCTTCCTCGGATGCAAGCTCGCCTCGGTGAGGAACAAGAGCGCCTGACATTGGCACTTGCCGATCTCTTTCGCGAAAGCGTGGAACGTGGCTGGGGAGATCCCAAGATGGACCCACGTGTTGTTGGCGTAATGGTTCAGGCTTACACAATCGGCAAAATTGTTGATGACATAACTCCAACTCGCATGGATGCCGAAAAGTGGAATGAAGCAATCGATGCAGTACTTGAGAAGGTCTTCTTTTCTCAAGGCGCATAATTAAGCGCAAAATTTAAGAAAAGATAGGGAATTTGCCCCATTCCTATTCCTCGGGTTAGGCTTACATACGTTCCGGCGAGGGGTTATTACCCGTAATCGACGGGTGGCTCTCCTGGAACGCATGCTGTTCTTATTGAGGAGAGATTCACATGGCAGAGATTTCAATTAATGGCACCGCTCGTACCGAATTCGGTAAGGGTGCATCACGTCGCGATCGTCGCGCAGGTTTAATTCCGGCAGTTATCTATGGCCACGGAGAAGCTCCACGCCACGTAGCACTTCCAGCTCGCGAACTGGGCGCAGCACTTAAGGCTTCCAACGTTCTGCTCGATATCGTTGTTGATGGAAAGACTGAACTCACACTTCCAAAGTCAGTTACACGTAACCCACTTACAAGTGCACTCGCACACGTTGACCTCGTCATCGTTCGTCGTGGCGAGCGCGTAACAGTTGAAGTTCCAGTTCATACATCTGGCGAGCACGACCGCGATGGCATTCTCGAGCACAACTCAAACGTTATTGAGGTTGAGGCAGAGGCAACATCGATTCCATCATTCCTTACCCTTGACCTCACAGGTCTTGCAGCTGGTAAGTCGCTCTACGCCAAGGATGTACAACTTCCAGCAGGCGTAACACTTGTTTCAGATCCAGATATGGCAGTTGTTCACCTCTCAGAGCGTTCCAGCTCTGCCGAGCCTGAGGCAGCTGCTGCAACTGAGGCTGCCCCTGCAGCTGAAGCTCCAAAAGAATAATTAATTTCTCTCCATTAATAATTCTGCATGGAAAATTCGCGTTGGATAGTTCTGGGATTAGGTAATCCCGGAACTTCCTACGCACAAACGCGACACAATATTGGTCAGATGGTTATTAACTATCTGGCCATTAATTCTAAGTTTTCAACGCATAAATCTAAATGCGAGATCGCCGACATTAGAGTTGCAGGTAATCCTGTAGTACTCGCTAAGTCATTGGGATATATGAATGACTCAGGCGCCCCCACAAAAGCCCTGGCCGATTTTTATAAAGTCGATGCATCACACCTAATCGTTATTCATGATGAATTAGATATAGATTTCAGCGCTATCCGAATTAAAAAGGGCGGCGGCGATAATGGACATAATGGTTTGAAATCCCTCACCACACATTTTGCTGGACCCGACTACTTCCGCATACGCATGGGAGTTGGTCGTCCGGCTGGCCCACAAGATCCAGCAGATTTCGTCTTAAAGCCATTCTCTGGCGCCGAGAAGAAAGAGCTAGAAGATTTTATTGCTCGTGGCGCAGCTGCAGTGGAGTGCTTAATTGAAAAAGGTTTAGAGCGCGCCCAACAAGACTTTAACTCTTAAATCAACCTGTATTTCGAAGTCCGGCAGCAACACCATTAATAGTTAAAAGCAGCGCCCGCCGAAGCAACGGGTCTGCGCCTTCTGGATTTGCGCGAACTTGCGCCAACAGAGCAACTTGCAACATATGTAGCGGTGCTAAATAAGCATCCCGCACCTCAAGCGTTCGAGACAAGATTGCCTGATCGCCAAGTAGCGCGCTCTTCTTGGTAAGCAAGAGCAGCTCTGAACGAGTTAATTCAAATTCTCTTTCAATGGTTTCTAGGAAGTGATGAAGTTCTGGATCAACTAGTTGCTCTACATACTTTCGTGACATTGCTAAATCGGTTTTAGCTAAGGTCATCTCCACATTGCTAATAAAGGTGGCAAAGAAGTGCCATTCACCCAGCATTTGCGCGAGTACTTCACTCTTGCCTGATTCACGGGCGGCCTTTAGTCCGGATCCCACACCAAACCATCCAGGAACAATCTGCCGTGATTGGGTCCAGCCAAACACCCAAGGAATTGCCCGCAGTGAACCAAGGCCAGCACTGGCATCCGGGCGACGTGATGGGCGCGAACCAAGGAAGAGATTTCCAAGTTGTTCTACTGGTGTGGATTCATAGAAATATCGTGGGAGATCTGGGTGATCAATAAGTGATCGATAGCGCTTAAAGGCGCTCTCGCTGACCTCGCTCATGCACTCACTCCAGGCAGCAAGTGATTCCGGGCTTTGACGTGGTGCACGATTAAGTACCGTGGCTTCCAGCGCAGCGGCTAAGGAGAGCTCAACATTTTCGCGGGCCAGGGCTGGAAGTGAATATTTATCGCTAATGACTTCGCCTTGCTCGGTCATCTTTATTTGTCCGTCAATCGAACCCCATGGCAGCGCAATCAACGCATCGTAGGTTGGACCGCCACCACGACCGACGGAGCCACCACGACCATGGAAGAGTCGAAGTGTGACGCCATGCTTAATAGCAATATCGCGCAACTTGCGTTGCGCTTTATGAATCTCCCACTGCGATGTTGTGATGCCAGCATCTTTATTGGAATCAGAATATCCGAGCATTACCTCTTGAATATTTCCGCGAAGTTCAACTAAATGGCGATAATCGGGGTTGGATAACAAATTATCTAAGATCGTATCCGCGGCTTGCAGTTCGGCTACCGTCTCAAGCAGGGGAGCGAATCCCACCTTTGCGAATTGGTTCTCACCATGGAGTGAAATGAGTCCGGCAATCTTGGCTAGTACCACTGGCGCAAATACATCGAGGTGGCTCTTGGTCATAGAAACGATATACGTTTCCAGGACTTCCGGGCCAAACTTTTCAATCAATTCTCGAATGGCTACAAATGTTCCAAGCGTATTCTGAGCCACGTCATCCAAACTTGGGGATGAGGTAAAAGTATTTGTCGAGAGCTCGCGCGCAAGTACGAGGGGGCGATCGCTGTACTCGGCGCCATAAATTTGTTGCAAAACATGATGATGCGCATCGGAATGTTCGCGCACATCCATAGTTGCATGAGTAATACCAAAGCTTGAAACCGTGCGGATTATCCGCTCAAGCAGACCCTCGGCTATGAGTTCGCCGCGATGAGCAAGTAACGAATCTCGCATTAAATTTAAATCCGCGAGTAGCTCAGCGGTGTTCTCATAATCGCGTCCAGCCACATGCGGGGCGTTGCTGGCATGGCGCTTTGCGGTGAGCACGAGCTTGTGGCGAATTGCCGTTGCTTTAAGCCGGTAAGGCTCTTCCACATTTTGTCGGCGATAGCGCTCTTCAATTTCTGGAAGCAGTTCAAGATCTGCTGCTACTGAGTTCTTAAGTTCAGGCGATGCTCCAGCAATTCGAGTTGAGACCGAGAGCGTTTGGCGCAAAGTATCCATTACTCCGACTAGCACTCTGATGAAGTGGCCAGTTTGAAGAACAATCGCCTCTTTTGTTACCTCGGGTGTGATGTGTGGGTTTCCATCTCGGTCGCCACCAATCCAGGTACCAAAGCTCAGTGGTCTGGAAGTTGGAGAGACAGTTACTCCCAATCGCTTAAGTTCATGTGCAAAGTCATCGAGTACTTCTGGAATTGTAAGTTTGAAGAGATCATCCAAGTAGTACAAAGCATTTGTTGCCTCATCTAGCGGCTCCGGCCGACCAAGGCGAAGTTCATCGGTCTGCCATAAAAGGTCCACCGTTTCAGCAAGGCGACGAGATGTGGTTTCGTTATCTGGTCCCTCCAATAAATCAGCAATGCTCGACATCTTGCTGAGTACTGAACGTCGGGCGGCCTCAGTTGGATGAGCGGTAAATACCGGCCTTACTGAGAAATTATTAATCCACTCTTGAATATCTTTAGTGGTGAAATCTTTTCGCTCGGCTTGCGCAGCGATGATGTGGTCAACTGCGCGACTAAGCCAGGATCCGCCTTCGGCGCGGTCGGCTGCCAAGACTTTTGCTCGGTGCACTTGCTCTGCGACGTTAGCAAGGTTGAAGTAGGTACTAAAGGCGCGTACAAGTTGAACACTTTCATCAACGGTGAGATGTGCAAGTATGGAATCGGCATTTCCATCTCGTACTGCATGGCGAACTTTCTCGACTAACGCCAACAGTTCTGGTCCCTCTTGTCTGACCAAGCTCTCGCCCAATAAGTCGCCTAATTTGCGAACGTCAGCGCGGAGTGAGGCGTTATCGCTCGAATCCACCGATTTGCCGCTGACTGATGAGTTGCTCACTGCGCAATCATGGCAGAGTTATGTAACGCTAGAATTACAGTTAATAGGTCCCAACCCCCATCCCTTCCAGATGTGGGGCTTTTTGGCGTTTACAGTGGAGCGGAGGTGAGCAGATGGCCTTAATAAAAACTTTCTCCCACCTCTCACCTACTGAAATTTCAGCCCTGGCGGCTACCGAGGAAATTGTTGCTCCCGCAAGTACCCATGGATTTCTTCTCAGCACATTGGCGCAGACCCAACCCTTGTTAGTTGTTACTACCTCCTCTCGGAGCGCGGAGTATCTTTTTGATGAGATAACTTCCTATATTGGTGAGGGAGTTCTCGCATTCCCACCATGGGAGACCTTGCCCCATGAAAGGCTTTCGCCGAAGAGCGATACCGTCACCAAGCGCGTGAAATGTCTGCATACTCTTACCCAAAATCCAGCATCGGCAAAGGTCATCATCACTTCGATTCGGGGATTGATCCAACCGATAATTTCAGATTTGATGCAAGAAGATTTTCCGAAGCTCGCCATCGGTACTGAGTTAACAATTGCATCACTGACCGAACAACTTTCCTACCTTGGATACGCCAGAACAGATTTAGTTGAGCGTCGTGGTGAGTTCGCCGTTCGTGGCGGAATCGTCGATTTATTCCCAGCAGATTTAGATCATCCGATTCGCTTAGATTTCTACGGCGATGAGATTGAAGAGCTGGCTTATTTCACCGTTGCAGATCAACGTACATTTGCGCCAGTCGTCGATGAAATAACTGTTTTCCCATGTAAAGAGCTTCTACTCTCGGACGAGGTTAAAAAGCGAGCTCGTTACTTAGCCGCCGAATTTCCGCAGCTCGCTGAAATCGCAAATAAAATTGCTGAGGGAATCAGCGTTGAGGGAATGGAATCACTAGCAGGGGCGCTCAAAGGTGAGATGAGCTCACTTATTAGCTACTTGCCAGATGGCTTTCAACTTATCTGCATCGATGGTCAACGAATTAATTCTCGAGCGTTGGACTTGATTGCAACTAATCAAGAGTTTCTCGAAGCTTCCTGGTCTAGCGCTGCCATGGGTGGGAGTGCGCCTATAGATGTGCAAGGCGAACTCGGCATCGGCGGGTATTTTCACGTTGAAGATTTAAAGAATCAATGCGCCACTCTTCGAATCAATTGGCGCGAGCTCAATGAGTATTCATCCGATCCAGAAGCTGAAAACCCACTTGCCTCCTTTGCACCAATCCCAGTTTATAGCGGCAAAGTTGAGCCATTTATTGACGATATCAAGAGCTGGTTTAGCAAGGGATACCAAGTACTTTTCAGCGCTACGGGTCATGGCATGCTCGAGCGATACCAAACATTACTCAACGAAGAAGGCTTGCCAGTTCGCATTATTAAAGAGGCTAATGCTGCGCTGACCAACGATGCTATCTACTTACTGACATCTTCGGTGCAGCATGGGTTTGTATCTGATCAATTTAAAACTGCACTTATTACCGAGAAAGATATCTCCGGTCAGCGCAGTGGAAGTAAAGATGGTCCCCGCATGCCATCTCGTCGCAAGAAGGCGATCGACCCTATAGAACTCAAACCGGGGGATTACGTTGTCCACGAACAACATGGCGTTGGGCGATATGTGGAACTGGTTCAGCGAACTGTAGGAAATATCTCGCGAGAATATGTAGTAATTGAATACGCAGCCTCAAAGCGTGGCCAACCTGCCGACCGGCTCTTTGTACCTACAGATACTTTGGAGCAAGTTACGAAATATGTTGGTGGCGAGGCACCAGCAGTACATCGCATTGGCGGCGCCGATTGGCAGAACGCAAAGCGCAAGGCGCGCAAGGCGGTTAAGCAGATCGCAGCCGAACTCATTCAACTTTACGCAGCCCGAATGGCGGCGCCGGGTTACGCCTTCTCGCCAGATACGCCTTGGCAGAGAGAGCTCGAAGAAGCATTTGCTTATGTCGAAACTGCTGATCAACTTTCTACTATTGAAGAAGTTAAGCGCGATATGGAACAACCGCATCCAATGGATCGAGTTGTCTGTGGAGATGTGGGATATGGAAAGACTGAGATTGCTATTCGGGCAGCCTTTAAAGCGGTTCAAGATGGCAAGCAAGTTGCTGTGCTGGTTCCCACAACCTTGCTGGTGCAACAACACCTTGCAACGTTCCAAGGGCGATACACCGGCTTTCCGATTAAGGTCGCAGGTTTATCTCGTTTCAATTCACCAAAGGTCACCAAAGAGATTATCGCTTCAATCGAAGATGGATCACTCGATGTCGTTATCGGCACCCATCGCCTGCTTTCGAAAGATGTTCAATTTAGGGATCTAGGGCTGGTCATCGTTGATGAGGAACAGCGCTTTGGTGTGGAGCACAAGGAAGAGTTAAAGAAGACACGCACAAATGTAGATGTGCTCTCGATGTCGGCTACTCCTATTCCCCGCACACTTGAAATGGCGATTACCGGAATTCGAGAGATGTCCAACATTACGACTCCGCCTGAGGAGCGACATCCGGTACTTACCTATGTCGGACCGGTCGATGACAAGCAGATCACCGCCGCCATTCACCGGGAACTTTTGCGCGATGGCCAAATCTTTTTTGTACACAACCGAGTTGAAAGTATTGATTCAGTTGTGGAGCGATTGAAGAAATTAGTTCCGGAAGCTCGAGTTCGAGTTGCTCATGGCCAGATGAATGAGCGGGAGCTGGAGGATGTAATTCTTGCTTTCTGGGAGGGCGAGTTCGACATCTTGGTCTCCACTACCATTATTGAAAACGGCATCGATGTACCTAATGCAAATACTTTGATTGTGGATCGCGCTGAAAATTATGGACTCTCACAACTCCACCAGTTGCGTGGCCGTGTTGGCCGAAGTCGCGAACGAGCATATGCCTACTTCTTATACTCACCGGATAAACCATTAACCGAAGTAGCGCACGACAGATTAAAAACTATTGCCACAAATTCTGACCTTGGTTCTGGTATGCAAGTTGCGCTCAAAGATCTGGAGATTCGCGGAGCTGGCAATTTACTCGGCGGCGAACAATCAGGACATATCGCTGAGGTTGGCTTTGATTTGTATATGCGAATGGTCAGTGAAGCGGTCAGTGAATTTAAGAGTGGCTTTATTCCTGAAAATTCAGATGAGCCACGAATCAAAGAGTGCAAAGTTGAGCTGCCAATTACTGCGCACATACCGACTGAGTACCTTCCTTCAGAGCGACTCCGATTGGATATCTACCGGCGCATGGCCGACTCGAAGAGCCAAGCCGAGCTCGATGAAATCAGTGAGGAATTAGTAGATCGGTTTGGGCCATTGCCACAGCCAGCCATTGATTTAATGGCAGTTGCCTCACTTCGCGTAATGGCAAAGAATCTAGGCCTCACCGAAGTTGTTCTTCAAGGCAAGTTCCTAAAGCTCTCGCCACTTGTTCTGCCCGAGTCGATCACCCTGCGACTTAACCGGGTTTACCCAGGTTCATTGGTGAAAGTAGCCACATCACAAGTGATGGTCGCAAAAAACGCGACTCCCAATTGGATTGGAGGCGGGGATGTAGGGGATACTTCAACTCTGCCGTGGGCGATTGAGGTACTCAATACGATCGTGGCGCCAGCTGTAACAGCAGTGCAGCTACGAGTTCACCCATAAGAGATTTGATCGGAGTTTTTAAGTGAAGCGTTTAACAGCAATTGTTGGTGCGATCGGCCTACTTCTTCTCTCCGGTTGTACAACAAGTGATACCGCAGCCTCAGTTGGCAAGACCAACGTTGCAGTGAGCTCGATTGAGAAAGAAGTTAAGTCAATTCTCACCGAACGCGCAAAGGTAAAAACCTCTGGATCGAACCTAAGCACTGGTATCAAACTCAGCCAAGAGGTTGTTCGCTTCCACGTCATCTCCATTTTGCTCGCTGATGTTGGTGCCAAGTACAAGATTTCACCAACTCCTGCCGAAATCGCAAAACAACGGGCAGCCCTCGTTGCCCAAGTTGGTGGCGCCTCTGGACTTCCAGCCGCACTTGTTAATGCCAATATCGCACCGGAAGATTTCGATATTTACGTAAAGACCACGATGATTTCAACTGCACTGGGCAATCTAGCCACATCTGCTGGCGTAGATAACACCAATGGCGCGGCCATTCAATCATTGGTTATTGGCACCGCTAAGAAAGAGGGCGTTGTCATCAACAAGCGTTACGGCCAATGGGATGCCGCAAATGCAAATGTGGTTGATGCAACAACCAACTCAGCTGTCGTTTCTAAGTAACCCTACTTTTCGACCATGAGCGAGCCATCGGAACTTCTTCGCCTACGCGAAGTGATGGATCGCTTGCGATCACCCGGCGGATGCCCATGGGATGCCGAACAGACTCATGAGTCATTGCTCAAATACTTGCTAGAAGAGTCATACGAATTTCTCGAGGCAGTTGAGCTCGGCGATCGGGAAGCGATGCGCGAAGAGTTGGGCGACGTACTGCTACAAGTATTTTTTCACGCGCGTATGGCAGAAGACGATCGCAATGATCCATTTACTGTGGAAGATGTTGCGCGGGGCGTTGCCGATAAATTAGTCAGACGCCATCCGCATGTTTTTGGTGATGTGAAAGTTTCATCTAGCGAAGAGGTATTAGAAAATTGGGAGGCGCTGAAGGCGCAAGAGAAGGGCAGAACTTCTGCGATTGAAGGCGTTCCACTTGCACAGCCGGCAATGGCTTTGGCTTCAAAGTTAATGTATCGAGCCGAGAAATTTGGATTAAATATTGAGGTTGCGCGCCCGGTAGAAATTCCGAAATCACTCTCGCAGACTGAACTCGGTGAACTCTTGCTCGGAATATTGAGCCAGGCACATGAGCAAGGACTTGATCCAGAGGCGGCACTTCGCGCGGCAACCAAGGGTTATATTGCGGCAATTCACGAGGCCGAGGGCTAACTTTCACCTTACTTTTGCCTTACTTTGTCTCTTTGCCCCTTAAGTGAAATAGAATAAGCCCATCATCGACATGGTCGTCGAATCTTTTTTCTTGTCATCATTAATAGGAGTTTTACAGTGGCTTTAATCGAAGCAGTCCATGCCCGCGAAATTTTGGATTCACGCGGAAACCCAACCGTTGAAGTAGAAGTAGTTCTTGAAGACGGTTCAAACGCGCGTGCAGCAGTCCCAAGTGGCGCATCAACCGGCGCATTCGAAGCATCCGAACTCCGTGATGGGGGCAAGCGTTACCTCGGCAAGGGTGTTGAGAAGGCTGTCGCTTTCGTAAATGAGGAGATTGCTCCTGCTGTATCTGGCTTTGATGCCCAAGATCAACGCCTGATTGATCAAGAGATGATCGACCTAGATGGCACAAAGAACAAGTCAAAGCTTGGTGCAAATGCAATCCTTGGCGTTTCACTCGCCGTTGCTCGTGCCGCTGCTGAGAGCGCAGATCTATCGTTCTTCCGTTATATCGGTGGACCAACCGCACACACTCTTCCAGTCCCGATGATGAACATTCTTAACGGTGGCGCTCACGCCGACACTAACGTTGATGTTCAGGAGTTCATGATTGCACCAATTGGTGCACCATCATTCCGCGAATCAATTCGCTGGGGTGCCGAGATTTATCACTCACTTAAGTCAATCTTAAAGAAGCATGGCCTTCCAACCAGCATTGGTGATGAGGGTGGATTTGCTCCTAACCTCGATAGCAACCGCGCTGCGCTCGATTTAATTCTTGAGGCAATCACTGCAGCCGGCTACAAGCCAGGTAAAGATATTGCGCTAGCAATGGATGTGGCAGCAACCGAGTTCCACGAGAAGGGCAAGTATGCCTTTGAGGGTAAGCAGAAAACTTCTGATGAAATGATTGCTTACTACACAGATCTCGTAGCGGCTTATCCAATTGTCTCTATCGAAGATCCACTCGATGAAGATGACTGGGCTGGCTGGGCGAAGATGACCGCCGAGCTCGGCAACAAGATTCAAATCGTTGGCGATGATCTATTCGTTACAAATCCAGAGCGCCTAGCTAAGGGAATTGCCGCGGATACTGCAAATGCACTTTTGGTAAAGGTAAACCAAATTGGAACCTTGACCGAAACAATTGATGCCGTTTCCATGGCGCACCGCGCTGGCTATCGTTCAATGATGTCTCACCGCTCTGGCGAAACTGAAGACACCACAATCGCTGATCTAGCTGTAGCACTTGAGTGCGGACAGATTAAGACAGGCGCACCAGCTCGCTCTGAGCGCGTTGCAAAGTACAACCAACTCCTTCGCATCGAAGAAGAACTCAGTGATTCAGCGCTATACGCTGGACGCGGCGCCTTCCCACGTTTCGCTGGTAAGTAATAGTTAATTAACATGGCACGTCCAAAGAAATCCCTCGCGAAGGCAGTAACTTCACGGGGGATTTCTGGTCGAGCACTGGCATTTGTCACAGTTCTTTTCTTAATGGCAATCACGCTCTTCCCACCAATGCAGCGATACTTTGCTCAGCGAGCACAGATCAACGCACTTCATGGTCAACTTGCGGAAAGCAAAGCGGCAGTGGCGCAAGCTAAAGCTGAACTCGCGCAATGGGATGACCCAAAATATGTAGCCGCACAAGCTCGCCAACGATTGCACTTTGTCTTTCCTGGCGAAACTCAATATTCAGTTATTGGAGCACCCGATCCCGCAAAAACTGGAGATGCTCCCGCAGCACCAGTGGCCTCTCAAGTAGCAACTGGTTTACCTTGGTATGGACGTCTTATCTCCAGCATCACGATTACCAATACTGCGCTAAATCCGTAAGATTGACCTGTGAGTCAGAAGCCAACCTCGGAAGATCTTGAGGCAATAAAACTTCAACTCGGTCGCACCCCACGAGATGTTCACGCGATTGCCTATCGCTGCCCATGTGGAAAGCCGGCTGTTGTCGAAACTCCGCCACGTCTCTCTGATGGAACTCCATTTCCAACTTTTTACTACGCAACCTGCCCACGTTTGACTGGTGCGATTTCTACATTAGAAACCACCGGAATGATGGCGCAGATGGAAGCCAGACTCGGTACCGATGCTGAAGTTGCTGGTCAATATGCCGCCGCCCATGATGATTACCTAGCTGCACGTGCAGCTCTTGGAATGGATGTTCCTGAAGTAGATGGCATCACTGCCGGTGGAATGCCTACCCGTGTTAAGTGCCTGCATTCACTTGTTGCACATTCACTCGCCGCTGGTCCAGGCGTGAATCCATTTGGAGATGAAGCACTTGCTGCACTTCCCCAATGGTGGGAGAGCGATAGTTGTGCCAACCAAGAAGAGAAGAGTGAATAAATGACACGTGTTGCTGCCATTGACTGCGGTACAAACTCCATCCGCCTTCTCATCGCCGATATTGATGGCGATAACTTCCGAGAAGTAGTTCGTGAGATGGAAGTAGTTCGACTTGGTCAAGGAGTCGATAAACATAAAGCTTTTAATCCGGAAGCAATCGAACGCACGCTTGCGGCCACTCGAAAGTATGCCGAGATCATTGCCGCCAAAGGTGTAGAAAAGATTCGCTTCTGTGCCACATCGGCAACCCGCGACGCCAGCAACCGCGCACTATTTATTGATGGCGTTCGCGAAATTTTGGGAGTAGAACCAGAAGTTATTCCTGGCGCCGAAGAAGCCGCCCTTTCATTTCTCGGCGCGACAAAAGAGCTAAAAGGCATGGGCGCCCCTTATCTCGTTGTCGATATTGGTGGCGGATCGACTGAATTTGTCTTTGGTTCTGAATCAGTTGAAAAAGCTAAGAGTGTCAATATCGGCTGTGTCCGTATGTCAGAGCGCCACCTCAAAACCTCGCCACCGGCAGCGCGTGATCTAGCCAAAGCTATTGAAGATATCGACGATGCCATTGCAGATGCTGCGCGAAGTGTGCCAATCAAGAAGGCCACCACAGTTATTGCAGTAGCCGGCACCGCAACAACCGTTGCCGCTGCAGCACTTGGCATAAACGAATACGACCGATACTCCATTCATCTCTCTCGCATTCCTGCGCAAAAAGTCTTCGGCATTGCCCAGCAGTTCTCTTTAATGTCCCGTGAAGAGATTGCAACCCTTGGTTATATGCATCCAGGTCGAGTCGATGTCATAGCGGCAGGCGCACTTGTTCTCTCCCGCGTCATGCTTGCAACCGGTGCAACTGAATTTGTTGCCTCCGAATCCGACATTCTCGATGGCATCGCTTGGGGACTTATGGCTCCACCACCTGAGATTTCACAGGAGACGCTAGAAGCAGAAGAAGAGATCGTCGAAGACATTGATGAAGGTGCAGAAGATGTCTTGGATGAGATGACCCAAGAGTTAGATGAAGATTAAGACCCTCGCCCAATTAGATTCTGCAGTAACCAAGTGCACGCTCTGCCCACGCCTCGTTGATTGGCGGGAAGAGGTAGCTGTAACAAAACGAAAGTCATATCAAGATGAGAAATACTGGGGAAAGCCGGTCACAGGTTTTGGCCCTGCCGATGCCTCACTCCTCATCCTTGGCTTAGCACCTGGTGCTCATGGAGCTAATCGCACCGGTCGTGTATTTACTGGTGATAGTTCCGGCGATTGGCTTTACCGCGCCTTGCACAAGGCGGGATTAGCAAAGCTGCCGACAAGTATCAGCAAAGATGATGGACAGGAACTTTATAAGACTCGGATATTTTGCGCTGTTCGTTGCGCTCCTCCCCATAACAAACCCACCAATGAAGAACGCGATACGTGCACACCGTTCTTTGCCCGCGAACTTGAACTCTTGATGCCAACCGCAAAATCTTTGCTAGTGCTAGGTAACTTTGCTTGGACTGCACTATTCACCCAGCTTGCAAATATGGGATTTGAGATTCCAAAGCCACGACCTAAATTTGGGCACGGCACTGTAGTCAAGGTAAAAAACGAAGAGGGAAAAGAGCTTCGCATTGTCGGCAGCTATCACCCCAGCCAGCAGAACACATTTACCGGCAAATTAACCGAGAAGATGTTGGATCAGGTAATAGTTCAAGCACTGAAATCGAAGTAATTCACCCGTCGTTGGGTACCTCATCCTGGCTAAATCTGAAATACTTCGCAGATGCGCAAACTTGCTCGTTTAACTTTGGTTCTGTTTTTTACCTCGCTCATTCAGTTTGTACCGAGCCCAGCACATGCAAGTTGTGCTGACTTTCCAGAAT
>CAIUHB010000093.1 GCA_903898855.1 uncultured Actinomycetes bacterium
AGTCTCTCGCGCAATCACCGGCGAATACGTCAACGCCTGGAAGGCAGCTCACGCTGGCGGCAACGTCATTGTGAAGGACCTTGCAACAAACCCAGTGCCTCACCTTGATGCGGAAGCAATCTTTGCTGGTTACACACCAGAGGATTCACGCTCATCAGGAATGGTGGCAAAGCATGCTTATCGCCATGAATTGATCAAGGAGATCACAGGTGTGGACGAGATCATCGTCTCCTCACCAATGTGGAACTGGGCCATCCCATCAGTACTCAAGGCGTATATCGATCAAATCATCATCCCAGGAACTCTTGATGGTTCTGGTGCTGATGGCCTCAAGGGCAAGAAGGTCACAATCGTTGTGGCACAAGGTGGTTCATATGCCGAAGGCGCACCACGCCACGGTTGGGATTACGAGACCGGTTACCTCAAGCTTGTCTTCAACGCGCTTGGTGCAACCGATGTTGAAATCATTCTTGCGGAGCTCACACTGGCTGGCCAAGTTCCAGGAATGGAAGCACTTGTTCCAAAGAAGGAAGCATCAATCGCAGCTGCTAAAGAAGCAGCCCGCGTTCGCGCTGCTAAGTAATTAGTTCATCTAGACAAGGGCCACTAGTGCTGTAAAAAGCGCTGGTGGCCCTTCGCTACAATTGCCCTATATGAAACTCACATCTCACTTCATCGCTGATCAGGTCGAGCTAGTAAATAGCGCAGCCGCCGGCGCAGTAGTTGCAATAGAGAAAGCGTGGAGCTCACGCCGAGATGCTCAAGTTGTCATCACTGGTGGGCGAACCGGACTCGCATTTGTCCAAGCTTTGGATCCGCTGCTCGCTGCAGCGCACGAGAAATACGCCCACTTAAAAGTACATATGTGGTTTAGTGACGAGAGATTTGTCGAGCTAGATAGCCCGGACCGTACTGATACCACTTTAATAAATGGCTTTACTCAGTCTCAAGAATTCATCGTTTTCCATCGCGTGCAAACTCCAACTCAAACTAACTTAGCGAGCGCAACTAACTCGTTACAAGCAGAGCTTGCTGCAACTCTTCAAGAAGAGTTTGCTGGAAAAATCTCTCCACTCAATTTTGATCTCGTCATTTTAAGTATGGGGGAGGATGGCCATGTTGCCTCTTGCTTCCCTGGTGATACCTCACTCCTTAACTCCACGGAATTTGCAGCCGCTATCTCCAATTCACCCAAGCCGCCGGCAGAGCGAGTGACTATCACCCTCCATCGCCTGGGAAAGAGCGAGATAACCTTTATTTTCGCCCTGGGCGAGGGTAAAAAAGAGGCTTTGGCGGCAACACTCGCAGGCTCGGCGGTTATGCCGATTGAATTATTACGGCAGAATTCTCCTATAGGAGAGATCATCATCCTCACGGATATTGATAGCCCTGGGACTATTTAGCGCCGAATCGTTGTTATCGATGTAAGGCCGTTGAGCAAAGAGCAAGACCTCTCAGTGTCGAGAGCAGATGAGCGTTTATTACTAATGCAGCTGCATAACTGGGAGAGAAGAAAATGGCAGATTCAATGCAATTCACAATGGTTGGTCTTGGTCGCATGGGCGCAAATATCGTGCGCCGTATCTCGGGACATATCGACCCATCCACTCCAATCTCCATCAACGTCTTTGACGTCAGCCCTGAGACAACTGCCACTGTTGCTAATGAGGGTTACAACGGACTTGCCTCGGTAGCCGATCTCAAGAAGCTTAATAACAGCGCCGCCCCACAAGTTGTTTGGGTGATGGTCCCTGCCGAAGTAACAGCCCAAACCATTAAGGCAGTGGCCGAGCACCTCGAAGCCGGATCAACAATTATTGATGGCGGAAATACTTTCTATCGTGACGATATTGCAAATGCCGAGTGGCTCAAGGAGAAGGGCATCAACTTCGTTGATGTCGGAACCTCCGGTGGTGTCTACGGACTTGAGCGCGGTTACAGCTTGATGATTGGCGGAGATAAGTCAATCGTCGAACGCCTCAATCCAATTTTTATTGCACTCGCACCTGGAGTTGCTGCAGCTGATCGCACACCAGGAAAAGATGGCACACCAGCTCAAGCTGAATACGGTTTTTATCACTGTGGTCCAGTTGGTTCCGGCCACTTTGTGAAGATGGTTCACAACGGAATTGAATATGGTGCGATGGCTGCATATGCCGAGGGCCTTAACTTGCTCGACACCGTTCGCAATGGCATTAAGCACCCAACTTCAGTGGGTACTCACACCGAGACAAAGTACGACCTCAATCTTGCTGAGATCTCAGAAGTCTGGCGCCGCGGATCAGTTGTTGCATCCTGGCTCCTTGATCTCACTGCCGAGGCTTACAACGAAGATCCAAAGCTTGATACTTACACTGGTTCGGTCGCAGATTCAGGCGAAGGTCGTTGGACAGTACAGACTGCAATTGATGCCGGCGTTCCAGCAAATGTGCTGAGCGCATCTCTCATGGGTCGCTTCTCTTCTCGCGGCAATGATCTATATGCCAACAAAGTTCTCTCTGCCATGCGCAAGAAATTTGGTGGTCACTCTGAAGCTGCAAAGAAGAAGAGCTAATGAATTCACCACTACCTCCCCGTCCTGGTTCACATGGCTTTACCCCACCGGAGCCAGCAGATGTCCTCGTTATGTTCGGTGCGACCGGCGATCTAGCGAAGAAGAAGCTATTTCCTGCGCTTTATAACATGGCGCTCAATGGCGCACTCAACGCTGATGTAGTTGGCGTCGCCTCAACGAAGTGGGATCACGAGCAATTTGTTAATAATGCTTTTGAAGCAATTCGCACCCGTGTTCCAGATGTAGATGAGAAAGTCATCTCTCAACTCGATGCCAAGATGTCGCTTGTTGTCGGAAACTACGAAGATCCACAGGTCTATAAAGATTTGGCCACAAAGCTTGAGGGTAAGAACAATCCAGTTATCTACCTTGCGATTCCACCCGTACTCTTTGAACAAGTGACTACAGGTCTTGCTTCGGTCGGACTGACAAAGTCTGCTCGCGTTGTTCTCGAAAAGCCTTTTGGTCGCGATTTAAAGTCGGCTATCAAATTGCAAGAGGCGCTCGAAGCAGTCATGCCGGAGTCGCAAATCTTCCGTATTGATCACTACCTCGGCAAAGAATCAGTTGAAGATATTTTGATCTTCCGTTTTGCTAACTCAATTTGGGAGCCACTCTGGAATCGTCGCTATATCAATAGCGTTCAAATCACGATGGCCGAAGATTTCGGAATCGAAGGTCGCGGTGCTTTCTATGATGGCGTTGGCGCATTCCGCGATGTACTACAAAATCACTTGCTTCAAGTTCTTGCACTTATTGCGATGGAGCCACCATCAGAGCTCACCTCGCAATATATGGAAGATGAGAAGATCAAAGTATTTCGAGCGATTGATGCCCTCGAACCACAAGAAGTTGTGCGCGGACAATACGTTGGCTATCTCGATGAAACTGGCGTTGCCAAAGATTCCACCACCGAAACTTTTGCAGCTGCAATCGTCCACGTCGATAACTGGCGTTGGGCCGGCGTACCTTTCTATATGCGCACAGGTAAGCAGCTAAAAGAGACTGTGTTAGAAGTCGTTGTTGAGTTTAAGCAACCACCTCGTATGCTCTTTGCAGATACTCAAGCGGGTTCACCTAACGTGCTTCGCTTCCGTCTCGGAAAGAACGATGGCGTAGATATTGAACTCATGGCTAAGGCGCCGGGAGATATGCTCAAGACAGTTCCAGTTCAACTTAATGTTGAATTCAGCGCTGCGCTCGGCGATCGCCAGGAAGCGTATGAGCGCTTACTTCGCGCCGCGATGGCGGGGGATCACATGCGCTTTACTCGCATCGATTCAGTTCTTGAAACGTGGCGCATCCTGGAGAAGGTATTGGATACCAATATTCCGGTCTATCCATACTTCAAGGGAACATGGGGACCTGAGAAGGTTGATGAGCTGGTTCCACATGGCTGGATCGAGCTCTAACTTTTATAACTCTGCAAACTCAACTTTCTGCAGTGTGAATTAGCTAGTGACGCTTACTTAACTATCTCTTGCAGGCGGTGGCTTACTTCGTAGACTCCGTAGGCAAGGCCATCAATTGCCAGGATGTAGACATTGTTGCCGCTAGCAGTTGCTCGCTCAACGACTTCAAGAATTTCTGCGCGCATTGGCGCGGTGTTTCGGACTAGAGCGTGGCTATGGCCAAAGAGCGCGGTGCGAACTTTGCCATGAAGGATGATGCGCGCAGCTAAACCTTGAATCGAAGATTGATTCCATTGGGTGTAGGCGATCGGTTTAACGCCAGCCGCTTCTAAATACTTACCCACTTGCTCCATAGATTTATGTTGGTCACTTGGGTTTTCAAATACTTTTTTGAGGTGCTCACGCAATCCCACAATGAGCGTCAATAGAATCTCTTTTAGTTCGCTCTCTTGAATGATGGATTCTTCGGAGCTATCAAAGGGATCGATAATCAGAAGTTCGGTAACGACTTCAAAGATCTCTTCAAATTCGGGGAGTTGGGGCTCTTCTTGCTTTGCTGCTCGGCCCTTTTCTTGGCTCTTGTTTAAGCCTCTATTTTTCTTGCGAAAGAATGAGAAAAACTTCATGCGTTTAGCGCTTCGATAAAATGGTGATGGAGAAGGGCATTGCTGGTGACCAAACTTCCGCCATGAGAGCCAGGCTTGCCTTCAATATTGGTGAACTCACCGCCGGCTTCTTTTACGATGATTTCTAAAGCCGCCATATCCCAGAGCGCGAGTTGGGGTTCTACAGCAATATCTACTGCGCCTTCGGCGACCAACATATGCGACCAGAAATCACCAAAGCCACGTGTGCGCCAGACCCGTTCCTGTAATTGGAGGAACGCGGCTTTACGTGAACCCCAGCCAATTAAATCCGAGTATGACAACTGGGCATCGGAGAGCGACGAAACTTTAGATACCGCAAGCTTCTTAAGCTTGGCCTGCTTCTCTTCAGCAAATGTATTGGAGTTGGAAATGGAGTTATCGGCTTGGCTGACAAATACATTTTCATTCACAAAAGCGCCAAGGCCAAGACCGGCATGCCAGCGACGATGAAGTGCAGGGGCGGAAACTACGCCGGCTATTACTGACTGCGATGGCGTTGAGACTCCAATGAGCGTGGCCCAGGTGGGAATACCGCGAACGAAATTCTTGGTGCCATCAATCGGATCAATTACCCAGAAATGTTTTCCAGTGCCATGCATCGATGCCGCTAAATTCGAATCTAAATCGGCACTTCCAAATTCTTCGCCAACTATGAGGTCATCTGGACGTTCGGATTGCAGTACTTCGCGAAGTGCTCGCTCGACCGCCATATCGGCATCAGTAACCGGAGTTAAATCTGGTTTGGTATCAATTACGAGATCTTGCGCTTGGTATCTAGCCATTGTTAGAGAATCCGCGATATCGGCTAGACGCAGCGCGAGTGCTAGGTCATCCGCAACGCTAAATGGACGACTTGTGCTCATCTCTGAAGTTTAACTTACTTACTGCCAGCCAGGATTCGACGCAGACTATCGAGGCGTGAGAGCTCCTTCTCGCCAAAAGATGGCCAATTATTGAGCGCGCACTCTTCTTCATTATGCGAACAGTTCTTTGGGCAATGTTCAATCGCCTCGCTGAATTCGGCGAAGGCCGAGAGGATGCGATCGGTTTTTATATGTGCGACGCCAAAGGAGCGCACTCCCGGAGTATCGATGATCCAGCCAGTGCCGGAGTCGAGCATTAAGGCAACGGCGCTGGAAGATGTGTGACGTCCATGTCCAGTTACTTCATTAACTGAACCAGTTAAACGATTGGAAGATTCGACAAGTGCATTGACCAAAGTGGATTTTCCAACGCCAGAATGGCCGAGGAGCACTGTTACTTTGCCCTCCAAGATTTCTCGAATGGGCGCTAAATCAGCGCCGCGCTCTCGTTGCAGAATCGGAATATCTAGTTCGGTATAAGGCTTGAGGAATTCTGTGGCATCGGCCAAATCGCGTTTGGTCACGATGATGATCGGTTTAATTCCTTGATCGAATGCAACAACCAGCGCGCGGTCTACAAAGCCATGACGTGGCTCTGGATTCGCGGCGGCAATCACAATCGCCATTTGATCGACGTTGGCAACAATCATCTTCTCTACCGTTGCAACATCATCAACAGTACGAGTCAGAGTATTGCGGCGTTCGTTAACGGTAACTATTCGCGCTAGCGACCCCTCGCTGCCGGAGGTATCACCAACAATTCCAACGTGGTCTCCTACGACAACGGCATTCTTGCCAAGTTCGCGGGATTTCATCGCCGTTACGATCTCTTCACCGACGAGACAGGTGATGCGCCCGCGATCGACGGCAATAACTAGGCCTTGATCTGCGGCGGAATAATCAGGACGATCTTTAGTACGTGGGCGAGTGCTGCGCTTTGGACGTGAGCGGATATCGTCCTCATCCATCGATCTGGCGTTACGCAAGTACGTTCCTCAAGCGAGCAATCCGGCCCAGGCACCTGGAAAATCAGGCAAGGTCTTTTGCGTAGTTGCGATGTCTTCGACTTTGATGCCTTCAACAACTAAACCAAGCATCGCGCCTGCTGTTGCAAGACGATGGTCCTCATATGTGTGGAAAATTCCGCCATGTAGTGTCGCCGGGGAGATATGCAGCGCGCTCTCTTCTTCATCAACATCCCCGCCGAGGGCATTGATCTCAGCTGCTAACGCCGCTAAGCGATCGGTCTCGTGAAGTCGCAGGTGCGCAATTCCGCGAAGTGATGATGGTGAATCAGCAAGTGCTGCAACTGCCGCAATAGAAGGTGTCAGCTCGCCGACATCATGAAGGTCAACATCAATTCCGTGAATTGCACCGGTTGAAGTAATGGTGAGTGATGAGCCCTGTTTACGTTGATGGTCGTGGCCATTTGCGCCATTGGTCTCTGTCGAAGAAGCGGGCGTGAAAACAATTTCGGCGCCCATCTTGGCAAAGATGGTGCGAAGTTGATCGCCCGGTTGAGTTGTCGACTCTGGCCAATCAGCAATCGTGACGCTGCCACCACAGATCATCGCGGCAGCCATAAATGGCGCTGCGTTTGAGAGATCGGGTTCGATAACTAAATCACGGCCTTTAAGTTCACCAGGATGAACGCGCCAGATTAACTTTCCTTCTGGACTGCGTGAAATATCAACAGTCGCACCGAAATCGCGGAGCATAGAAACGGTCATATCAATATGTGGCATCGAAGGAAGTGTCGCTCCGCTATCGCAGATCGTGATTCCCTCCTTCATCGATGGTCCAACTAAGAGAAGCGCCGAAACAAATTGGCTGGAAGCGCTGGCATCGATATTGATGGTGCCACCGCGCAATTTGCCGTTGGCATTAATAGTCATGGGAAGTGCGTAACGATTTCCATGTTCGATGGTTACACCGAGATCTTCTAGTGCAGAGATAACCGGGCCAAGTGGTCGCTCGTGGGACCTGGGATCGCCATCAAAGTGAACTAGCCCTTCTGCCATTGCCGCAAGTGGCGGGAGAAATCGCATCACCGTTCCGGCATTGCCAACATCTACTGAGACCGGCCCCATTAACTTAGCTGGAGTAATTTCTAGATCGCCATTTGCGAGTTGGCTGATGCCACAACCCAGAGCCTTGAGGCCGGCAATCATTAATGCGGAGTCACGGGAGTGCAGCGGTTTGCGAAGCAGCGATGGGCTAGTTGCAAGTGCGGCGAGAATAAGAGCGCGATTAGTTACCGATTTAGATCCAGGAATTTCAATTACTTTTGGCGAACCATCAGAGTTGGCAATCGGTTTCGCACCGCGAAAAGGAGCGGGCCAAAGTTCTGCGCCGGAGTTTTCAGCATTGTGCCCAGCGCTATTACTGACGCCTGACTGCTGTGATGAACTCATTGAGCCAAGTCTACACGCGAGCAAACGCGACCCAAATCTAATAATTCTCCGCCTAGCAGTAACCTTGAGAGGTGTGCGGACGATTTGCGATAGCAGCTTCTCCTGGCGACCTGATTGAGGAGTTCGCCATCACCGTTGGATATAACGGACCCGCCCTTCCTGCCGATTGGAATGTTGCACCTACTCGGCCGATCTACATTATTAAAGATAACGAAGCCAAGCAAAGAGAGTTAGATCTCGTCTCTTGGGGACTTATTGCGCCGTGGGCGAAGGATCGAAGTGCTGCTGTTAAATCTCAGTCGCAAGCAATTAATGCGCGCACCGAAAGCGTGCACGAGAAGCCAACCTTTCGAAACGCTTTTCGTTCTCGGAGATGTTTAATTCCCGCAACTGGTTATTACGAATGGGCGACTGAAGTCGGCCCCTTTGATCCAAAACAACCTTTCTACATTCATAGCAAGAGTGGTAAACCACTTCTCTTGGCCGGAATTTATGATCGTTGGGTAGATAGCAATGGCGAGATATTTGAAAGCGCCGCGATTATTACTCGCGAAGCCGAGGGCTCGTTGGCAAAGATTCACCATCGCATGCCCACCTTCTTGCCCGCAGATCGCTGGGATGCGTGGCTCGATCCCGAGCAGAAGGATGTTGCAACATTGCAGGGGCTACTAGATTTTCTGGAGCCTACGCAATCTCTCATCGCCGACCCAGTCTCAACTCGCGTTAACTACGTCCGCAATAATGGGCCAGAGCTCATTACCCCGATTGAAATCCAGGAGCAGCAGACGCTTTTTTAGTTCCCACCGGGCATTGATGGTCCGGGAATAAGCGAGCCCTTGTCGGTGTTACAGGATCAATAGAGTGAACTAGCCCCTGCCCGTTAGCCCGAACAGTCTGGCTAGTGCCTCGTAGCAGGTTGATAGTGAGCACCGAGTTAGTAAGCAAATATTCAAGCTAGTAGAGGGGGCGCGGTGACGGTAACCTTAACTCCGATGTCCTCCGACTTGGTGATTCCCGACGATACCTCGCTAGAGGTTGATATTCGACGCCCCACCACCGCGGCCGCAATTGCCGAGCAGAAGGCACGCTTTGAACGCGATGCATTTCAATATGCCAGCCAGCTGTATTCAGCGGCGCTTCGTTACACCAAGAATTCTCATGATGCGCAAGATCTAGTTCAAGATACTTATGCAAAAGCGTTCATCGCATTTCATCAATTTCAAGAGGGAACAAATCTCAAGGCCTGGCTCTATCGCATTCTCTCCACTACTTTTATAAATTCCTATCGCAAAGCGCAACGCCAGCCTCAAATTTCAGCGGGCGAACTCGAGGATTGGCAGATTGCAGCGGCTTCAAGTCATACAAGTGATCAAGGTAAATCCGCCGAAGATGAAGTGCTTGAGAACTTACCTGATGGAGATATCAAGCGCGCACTTGCTGCCATTCCAGAAGAGTTTCGGATGGCGGTTTTCTTCGCCGATGTTGAGGGCTATTCATATAAAGAGATCGCCGAAATTTTAGGAATCCCATCAGGCACGGTTATGTCTCGCCTCCATCGCGGTCGTAAATTGCTTCGTGATTTGCTCGCGGATTACGCCAAAGAACGCGGTTTCGGAATTGATAAGAGCGGAAAAAAAGTCAATGATGAGAGCTCATCGGAGGGTAAAAAGTCATGACACATCTAAATAATTCTGGCGGCAACTCTGCCATGCCCGGAAATTCTCATTCGAATAATGCCCAGTTGCGTGATTCCCATGCAACCAACGCCCACTCACTTAATTGCGACCAGGTGTTGCAATCTATGCTGCTCTTCCTTGACCATGAATTGACCGATCCTGTTGCAACAACTGCACTGACTATCCACTTCAAGGAATGCCCACCTTGCAATGAAGAGATGACCCATGAAGAGAAAGTGCTCGGGACTTTAAAGTCGCTCCTTTCGCGGGAATGCAATGAAAAGGCTCCAGAGGATTTAGCAGCAAATCTGGCCGAACAAACTGCGCAATTGGCGGCGGCGATGGCAGCTCAAGCCGCAACTGAATCTGGCTTTGGTCCTATTCCTGGATTCATTCCTGGCGCCAGCACCCAAATCACGACGACTTATAGCCGCACCGAAGTAACCATTGATGGCGAGACCCACGTCGAAATCGAAACCTCGCACGAGATTCGCCACGAGTTCTAGCACTACTCACCAGTTCTAGTTCTACTCACCAGTTCCAGTACTGCACAACGGTTCAAGTAACGCCCTACTTCCCAATACTCGCCACGAGTTCTAGCTTCCGCAAAGTTGGCGCGCATCTCTATTAAGTTAGAGCGCATGACATATGACGAGGTAATCGGAGCGGTAGGTATGGCCACCATGGTCATCCGCCCTAGCGATACTTCCGTCGTCCAAGCCCACAACGATCTGGCCACTTTGGATCCAACATCGCTCACAAACCTGGTCGAAGGCGCATGCACTGCTGCACTAGCCGAATACTTTGCCCCGGGTGAGACCTCAGCAACTCAGGAGTTCGTGCTCAAGATTTCTGGAACTGTAGGAGTTGGCGCTGAGATTCGCGCCCATGCCAGATGCGTGGAATTTGAAAGTTCACTTCTAGATTTCAGCGTTGAGGTTCACCACGGCTCCAGGCTCATAGCAAGCGCCTCAGTAACTCGAAAAGTAGTTGATCGCATCTCATATATGGCTCGCATAGCTGCTGAGTCAGTGATGAGCGAAGCAGGCTAATTTAATTAACGCCGCCGCATAACTGATGAGCGAAGCCGGTTAATACAAGTAAAGCTGCCGCGTAGGTAATGAGCGAAGCGGGCTAATTAAACGTGATGAGCGAAGCGGGCTAATTAAACGTGATGAGCGAAGCGGGCTAATTAAATGCGTGAGGCAATAATCGCGCTGACATCTTCTTTTGAAGGTGCAATCGGATTATTTCCAGTCACAGAATCAGCCAAAGTTGTGGCAGCGATATCTGCAACCATCTCAGTCTTCACACCAAAGGCAGAGAGACGTTGGCGAATATTGATGTCATCAGCCAAAGAGCGCACTGCATCAATCGCGGAGTTGGCATCAGCTTTTACGCCCATATCTCCGGCGACTGTTGCATAAATTGGAGCAACGCTCTGGGAGTTGAACTCCATTACTTCAGCAAGAACTGCGGCAAGGGCTTCGCCGTGGGCAGCGCCAACGTGGGCAGAGACTGAGTGCGCAATTCCGTGCACCAGTCCAAGACCAGAGAGTGTTAGTGCGAGACCTGCCAAATGCGCACCGAGCAACATATCGCCACGAGCTTCAACGTTGCTTCCCTCTTTGACTGCAGTAGGAAGAGATTTAGAAATTAATTTAATCGCTTCATGTGCGTAAGCCGCAGAGATTGGAGTGCGACCCTTTGATGTTAAAGATTCAATAGCGTGTGTAAGAGCATCGATACCCGTACCCGCAGTTGGACGTGGAGGTAATCCCAAAGTTAATTCAGGATCCAAAATTGCACATGCTGGAGTGGTCGATGCATCACCAACATAAAACTTACATTGACGAACTGGATCATCAATCACGCCCCAGTTATTTGTCTCTGAACCAGTTCCAGAAGTAGTAGGAATCGCGATAATCGGAATCGCGGGACGCTCTGGGGTAATGCTGTAATTGAATTGAGCCGAAGAGAATGTTGGGTTTGCAGCAACAAGTGCGACGCCCTTAGAAGAGTCCAACGACGAGCCGCCACCCAATGCAATCAAGCAATCTGCGCCAAAGGCGACTGCAGCTTTAGCGGCAGAGTCGATTAGAGTTGTTGTTGGGTTTGGCTTGATATCGCTAAAGCAGGCGTGTGCGATGCCAGCTGAATCTAAAATCTTCTCAACCTTGGCAAGTACGCCGGCGTTGGCAACGCCTGGGTCGGTGATGATAAAAACCTTATGTTTATTGAGCGCAGCTACTGCCTCAGGCAATTGCGCAACCGAACCTGCGCCAAAACGAATATTTACCGAACCTGGTGTAAGTGTGAAGCTTGACATGGTTGCCTTTCGGTTGTGACTTGCTTAGTTTGTCGATTGCTTAGGTTATCGATTGCTTAGGTTGCAGATGCTAGTTAACTATTCTTAAATCCTGTACCGCTTTTTGGTTCATATATGACAACATTATCGAGAAATTACTTTTCATTGTTCGTAAGGGATTTGGTAATTCGAGCAGCTGCCTTCGACATCTCATTTGCCGCCAAAATTAATTGGTCAGCAAACCTTGCCTTGGGCGCGGCTACGTTGAGCGCGGCGATAATCGAACCACTGAAATCGCGAATGGGAACTGA
>CAIUHB010000094.1 GCA_903898855.1 uncultured Actinomycetes bacterium
AGAGAGTCGAGAGCTAGGTGAATCATCATCGTTCCCAAGCCGGGGCGGAAATTGTGAAGTTCTTGGGTTTCGGTGGTTTCGCGTAGCAGCGCTGGAAGCAGTGCCGGATTGACGTTTGCAATTACATTTTTCGCCAGCAACAGCTCGCCATCGGCAGTGAGTACTCCTACTGCTTGACCCGATTCAACCAGGATTTCACTGACTTTAACGCCAGTGCGAAGCGCGCCACCGTTCTTCTCGATGACTGCGACAAGTGCCTTAATAAGAGAGTCGGCTCCACCTTTTCCGAGAACCATTCCAAACTCTTGTCCACCAATAGTTTCCAGGAAGGAGAAGAGCGCGCCACCGGAAATATCGGGGCCGTAATCAAGATGCATTCCCCAAATTGCAGCTAAGGCTTTGGTCTCCGGGTGAGTGAAATGTTCTTCGGTAAATGCTCGACTAGATTGTAAGAGCATTCGAATTAAATTGAGAGTGGCTTCGGTGCCAATCTTTCGCCAAGTCTTAAAGAGCGATTTAGCTGCGGCAAAGGAGGGGAGTTCGGTACCAAGTATAGGAAAGAGGTGCGGTGCTAATTCGCCGAGCTTTGCAGTGAGCGCCTTCCATGACTCAACATCATTGGGAACAACTCTGGTTAAGGTATCGAGATTTTTCTGGCGATCCATCGTGATGCCGATCATCTTTCCATCTGGAAAGAGTGAGCAGTAAGGCTTATCGGAGGGAACAAAATCCAAGCCGGCTGCGATTAAATCTTCTTTAAGTTCTGCCATAACTCCACCACCAGCAAAGAGGCTGAGGTTGGTGGCAAAGAGGTCATGTTTAAATCCAGGCAAGGTCACTTCTTCGGTGCGTACTGCTCCGCCAAAGGCCTCGGCTTGTTCAACAACAAGTACCTTCTTACCCTTTTTGCTCAGTAGCGCCGCGGCAGATAAACCATTGATACCAGATCCAATAATCAGAACGTCAGTCATTCCCAAATCCTCTCACGCCCGATAGATTTACAACATAGTTAACGCCAACGGAGGTAATTGTGGAGCGCAGTGATGTCATCATTATTGGTAGCGGAATCAATGCATTGGTCGCTGCTGCAATATTGAGCAAGGCTGGAAATAAGGTCTTGGTTCTGGAGCGCAATAGCGAACCAGGTGGCGCAATTAAAACTGTAACCACTGCCACACTTCCAGGATTTACCCACGAACTCCTCTCTAGCTGGCACCCGCTCTTTGTCGGCGGACCGGCATATGCCGAACTCAAATCCGATTTAGAGGCTCGCGGCTTGGTCTATCTCAATACCAGCAAACCAACTGGCGTTGTCTGCCAAGGTGGAAGCGCAGTTCTCTCCACTGATCCTGCGGCAGCTGCAGCAGAGTTCGCCCGACTTGGCGATGGTGAAGCCTGGAGTTCAATGCTGGGCGAATTTATGGGCAAAATTGATTTAGCTTTTGGATTGCTCGGGGCTGATCTATGGCGCGCTAACTCACTCAAACTTCTGCGCACCGCCCGCAAACGTTTTGGCAATCGCGGTCTGGTTGCTACTGGCGCTGAACTTCTGGAGCCAGCATCACCGTGGCTTGATCGCACTTTCTCCTCACCAGTCAGCAAAGCTTTACTTGCACCTTGGGCGCTTCATAATGGTCTAGGCCCAGATGATGCCAGCAGCGCATTTATTACCAAAGTAATTGGTGCAGCCGTAGCGCTTGGCGGAATGCCGGTCCCAGTTGGCGGCGGAATTAAATTGGTCGACGCGCTCGTTTCTATTGTTAAAGATAATGGCGGCCAACTCCTCACCAGCGCAGATGTAGTGAAAGTAAATGTTGCAGGTGGTCGCGCAACTGGTGTTCGCCTGGCAGATGGTCGGGAATTTTCGGCAAGCAAATCTGTAATTGCCTCAACTACTCCGCAAGCGTTGTATCAAGGCTTGCTTAAAGATCAAGAACTTCCCATCGAGACTAAGAAATCTGCAGAAGCATTTCGTTATGGCCGCTCCGCAATACAAATTCACTTAGCGCTCTCCGAGCCACCAATCTGGAAGGCGGATGCAGCCCTCAAGGATGTTGCCATTGTGCACGTCCTAGATGGAATGAATTCGCTTTCAGAGTCGGTCAACGCAGCTAACCGTGGATATCTGCCAGCGCGCCCAACCATTGTGGTGGGACAACCAACAAGTATTGATGCCTCGCGCGCTCCGGAAGGTAAATTTATTCTCTGGCTGCAATTGCAAGAGAACCCACGCCAGATTCTGGGCGACTTGGCGGGCGAGATTAATCCGGGCGATGGCACGTGGAGCGATGAACGACTCAACGCCTATGCCGATCGTGTCATCAATCAACTTTCCGAACAAATAACAAATCTCAAATCAGCAACTTTGGCCAAGGTAGTACTGGGTCCAAAGCAGATTGAAGAGATGAATAAGAATCTTGTTGGTGGAGATCCATATGCAGGTGATTGCCGAATCGATCAATATGCGGTCTGGCGGCCACTTGCTAGCGCCACTGGCCACAAAACACCTATTAAAGACTTGTGGCATATCGGTGCATCTAC
>CAIUHB010000095.1 GCA_903898855.1 uncultured Actinomycetes bacterium
CATCTGGCTCATGAGTGAGTCGGATAACGACCTTGAATTTTGTATTTACGGGGAATCCATGTCGAACAAGACAACCTCCCGCTTGCAGTTGGAATGCGCATTGGCCAGGTTGGACCGGAGCGATTTGATCTGGACCTTCACAACCAATTCCATGAGCTCTTCCATTATTGGTTCGTGTTGTGTTCTCACACGTATTCGATTTGACACTGGCATCTTTAATGGACTCGGCTCGAGCCACAGGAACAACTTCTGCAACCAGCGTCGCGTTGTCTGGCTTGCCAGTCGACGGATGATCCAGATAGACATTTCCAAAATAGTGCACATTGACCACATATTGTGTGCCCGCATCGTGCGGTGTCTTGGTGAGATTCCAAATTCCGGGTGTCTCTGTTTGTGGAATTCCTAATGAAGCGTCACCGGGATACCAATTCGGATGTTTGGAGTAGGTGTAAGAAGAAAATATTCCTTCGTCCGCATTCCCATCTGCAGCAATGGCAGTGAGTGATGCAACGCAATCCAACTGAGCTGGCGATGAGCAGGCCGGCAGAATTGTTCGGAAGTTATAACCCTGAGCTGGCAAACATGCGGGATCCCCAACTTTGCTACAGATATTTTCTGCACCAGTGGAATCAAATGCTGAAAGTAATGGCGATTGACTAGTATTCGCGTCGTAGTCGCCATTCATGATCACTGCGTGATAGCCGGCGGTAAAGACTTGGGGAGGGGACCAGAGCTCGTCAGTACTCGAGGCAAAAGCCACGCTGGGCACGGCAACAAGAAGTGCAACAACTCCAGCAAGTAACTTCCGCTTCATAACTATTTCTTTCTGTATCCAGTTGGGCAAGTATTGCCCTTCACTAACTTACTGATCTTGCCTTTTATGCAGGTGATAGCCGCTTGCTTGGTTGCTGTCTTCGCGGGCGAAGAAAGCGTGGCTGGTGCATCTTGTGAGAGCTTCACTTGCACTGTTGGCGCCGAGAACTCGAAGTTATTGGCGCTCAAATAAAGCCAGCCATTTTTTTCACCGACAACAGTCGTCGCAACTTCTGGGGTTCCATTTTCGCCCGTAATTGAGATCGTTGCATTAATAGGAGCGCTCGTGAAGCCATAGAGGCAACGTGCAACATCAGAACGGATTCCTAGGTTGTAACTTCCCTTAAAGACTGAACCGTCTGGATTGAAGTGAGTAGATGAAACTTTATAATTCAGCGTCCCATTGGCAAATGACGGCGGGCCAGCAGAGTAGGCCATCGAGTTTGTAGTGACGATGCCTTTGATGCCACTCGTGCTCTTAAAGCATGAATCAGCACCACTCATTTCGCCCGATGTTAGAGATCTGAATGACCATGATGTAGTCATCGCATATGCCTTATTGCCTACTAGTGGAGCCAGTGCAGTAACGGCGCTCAGTGCGTAGTTTCCGGAGGCATAGGGAAGAAGTGTCATATTCACTTGTTTGTTTCCATCCAAGGTTCCAGCTAGGTCCCAAAAATTGGGTTTCGCCTGAGGGCCGCCAAAATAGCCTTGTGCGCAATCATCGCCGTGTTTAGTGCAGTCCACCCAGAATTGCTGAAGTGCAGGAGGTAAAGAATCCCAATCTGCACCTTGATAAACCATAGGAACTTCAATATTTCCTGCCGCCACGGTGAGATCGACTCCCTGGGTTGGGTCCTTGGTAATCGAAATGTCTGGATCGACCATGCGGCCATGTAGCCAGCCAGTTGGCTCAGTGGCCAAACGCAGTTTCACTTTAAAACGATCGTTAGTTGTGAACTCTTCCTTTTCATAGCATTGGCCTTGGATATTTGTAGGAAGCAAACAATCGGGACCATCAACATGTGCGCAGTCCGCGTTCACTCGGGTCGGGAGTTGTTGGAATTCGGAACAGAAGTCGTAATAAATATTTGGGACCACTCCTTCCCAATTCTCCGCTTGAGTACCGCGGCCAGTACCAAAATCTTTAAGCGTTACGGGAACCAATGAGACCGAGAAGGAGCTGTAACCCGGATTGGCTTTTCCTTCAGGAGAGACCATTCCGCTCAGGTCAGCGATCACGGCATATAAATCGCCTCCGGCGTGGGGTGCGGTTGGAATACTCCAAATGCTGGGCATGCTGCCCTGCGGAATACCTAGCCGCAAATCTGCTGGGTAATCGTTGTAGTGATTAGTCACCGTATATTTTTCAAAATGAGCAGTCGTTACCGTCGATGAGGTATCAATTGCCGCCAATGATTCGATGCAATTAGTCTCGCCAGAAGTTTCGCATGGTTTGAGAACCGAAGAATATTTCAAGTTCATATTTGCGCAATGCGGATCAGTTGATGACTTGCAAGTGAAGAGATTTCCGTTGTTATCAGCACCTTGAAGAAGCGAAAAGTCGAAGCGGAGAAATGCTGGATCTTCAAAGATAACGCCGTGATAACTCAGGTCATTCTGTATGGCTAGTTGAGGGATCCAAGGCACGCGATCATCACCATATGCCACTGACCCAGCGGCACATACCGAAATGGCGAGGGAGAGAATTAATGCGAGCAATGAACGTTTTTTCATAGTTACTTTCTCTTGAATCCGGTTGGACAGCTTGAACCCTTAACAACCTTGCTTGTCTTGCCTTTAATGCAAGTAATGCTGACCGGCTTTTTTGTCGTAGTCGCCGGAGTTACGGGTGCCGGGGCATCTTGAGTTAGTTTTGCCTTCACGTTATCAGCCTGAACGAAACGGACCACTATCAGATCGACGAAGCCGACGCCCCTTTCATCGCGGAAATCCGCGGCGCGTACTTTTACGACAGTAATGTCGTTACGTGTTGCTGCGAATTGACCGGAAGTTATTTCCTCATGCACATTGGCGACTCCGTTATCCTGACGCCGGCCGGGGAGGAATTGGACGATGACGCGAAGGACGAGATTTACCAGAAGTACGAATTTAACGGCGGGGACGATATTTACATGCACGCGCACACCA
>CAIUHB010000096.1 GCA_903898855.1 uncultured Actinomycetes bacterium
ATGCCGCTGCTCATGGCTAACCCACACGTACTTGTTGAAGGCATCATCATCGCTTCATATGCGATTCGCGCTAACCATGCTTTTATTTATATTCGCGGTGAAGTCGCGCATGTAATTCGTCGCGTGCAACAAGCAATCGCTGATGCATACAAAGCTGGCTATCTTGGCAAGAATATTTTGGGCAAGGGCTTTGATCTCGAATTAACTCTGCACGTTGGTGCCGGTGCTTATATTTGTGGTGAAGAGACCGCGCTCCTAGATTCACTTGAAGGTTTCCGTGGTCAACCACGTCTTCGCCCACCATTCCCAGCGATTGCTGGTTTGTATGCTCGCCCAACTGTTGTAAATAACGTTGAGTCAATTGCTTCCGTACCTTCGATTATCAATAACGGCATCGAATGGTTTCAAGCTATGGGAACTGAGAAGAGCAAGGGATATACCTTGTATTCACTCTCCGGCCACGTTGCCAATCCAGGACAAATTGAAGCTCCACTTGGAATTACACTTCGCGAACTTCTAGAGCTCGCAGGTGGAGTTCGCCCAGGTCACCAGATTAAGTTCTGGACTCCTGGTGGATCCTCAACTCCAATGTTTACCGCTGAGCACCTTGATGTGCCATTGGATTATGAAGGCGTCGGCGCTGCTGGCTCCATGCTTGGTACAAAGGCGCTTCAAATCTTTGATGAGACAACCTGCGTAGTTCGCGCAGCGCTTCGTTGGACCGAGTTTTACAAGCATGAATCGTGCGGAAAGTGCACGCCATGCCGCGAAGGAACTTGGTGGTTGGTTCAGATGTTGCATGACCTAGAAGATGGCAAGGGCACCGAAGCAGATTTAGCGAAGCTGCTTGATCTCTGTGACAACATTGCTGGACGTTCTTTCTGTGCACTTGCTGATGGTGCAGTCGCCCCAATCATCTCTTCACTGAAATATTTCCGCGATGAATATTTAGCGCACCAGAAAAATGGTGGCTGCCCATTTGATCCAATGAAGTCCACAAAGTTTGAGGCGGTGGCCATCTAATGTCTACTGAACAACTAACCGAAGTGGAAATGATTACCTGCGTAATTGATGGCTTTGAAGTAACAGTTCCAAAAGGCACACTCGTCATTCGCGCAGCGGAAAAACTTGGAATTCAGATTCCACGTTTCTGTGATCACCCACTACTTTCGCCAGCCGGTGCCTGTCGCCAATGCTTAGTCGATGTTGAAATTAATGGTCGCGCATTTCCAAAGCCACAAGCTTCCTGCACAATTCCGGTTGAAACCGGAATGATCGTAAAGACTCAATTGACCTCTCCTGTTGCTGATAAGGCACAGAAGGGAATCATGGAGTTGCTGCTCATCAACCACCCGCTTGATTGCCCAGTCTGTGACAAGGGCGGAGAATGCCCACTTCAGAATCAAGCAATGAGTAATGGTCGTGAAACTTCTCGCTACGAAGGCAAGAAGCGCACCTATGACAAGCCAGTTGCAATCTCCTCACAAGTTCTCCTCGATAGAGAACGGTGTGTTCTTTGTGCTCGCTGCACACGTTTCTCCGAAGAAATTGCCGGCGATCCATTTATTACTTTGAACGAACGTGGCGCACTGCAACAAGTAGGTATTTATGAGAAGGACCCATTCCAGTCCTACTTCTCTGGAAATACTGTTCAGATCTGCCCAGTTGGCGCACTTACTGGAGCTTCCTATCGATTCCGCGCTCGTCCATTTGATTTAGTTTCTGTAGATAGTGCTTGCGAGCACTGTGCTTCTGGTTGCGCGATGCGCACAGATATTCGTCGCGGCAAGACGCTACGTCGGCTAGCTGGCAATGACTCCGCAGTTAATGAGGAGTGGAACTGCGATAAGGGGCGTTGGGCATTTAAGTACCTCACTACTCGTGAGCGGGTCTCAACTCCTATGGTTCGCGGCGAAGATGGCGAATTGCACGAAGCTTCTTGGCCAGAGGCAATTACCGCTGCCGCTGCTGGACTTAAGGGTAAGCGCGCTGGCGTACTTGTTGGTGGCCGCGTAACTGTTGAAGATGCTTATGGCTACAGCAAGTTTGCCCGCGTAGCACTTGGCACAAACGATATTGATTTCCGTGCTCGCCCTCATACAGATGAAGAGACATCATTCCTTTCATCAGTCGCACTTGATTTGCAGACCACATATTCTGATATCGATAAAGCCGATCACGTTCTACTTGTTGAATTCGAACCAGAAGAGGAATCGCCAATCATCTTCCTGCGTTTGTATAAGCAGTCACGAAAGCGTGCACTCAAAGTTTCAACAACCGCAGTTCGCCTATCTCGCGGTACTCACAAGCTTGGCGCAGATCGCATTGCACTTCCTGCTGTCTCTGACCTGACTGCAAAGTCAGTGATCTTGGTCGGAGAGCGCGCCGCTGAAAGCGCCGGAACTCTCTCGGCTGCAGTAGCACTGGCTCAAAAGAGTGGCGCGAAGCTAGCGTGGATTCCACGTCGTGCAGGTGAGCGCGGTGCGCTCGAGATGGGTGCAATCAGCACACTTCTTCCTGGTGGTCGCCCAGTTGCAGATGCTGCAGCTCGCGTTGACCTCGCCTCTGCTTGGGGCGTTGCCCAACTTCCCACCGAACCAGGTCGCTCTACCTCTGAAATTCTGGAAGCGCTCAATATCGAAGATGGACTCGAAGCGGTCGTCGTCGGTGGCGTAGATCCAATGGATATTTCAGCGGATGCGCTTAATCAGTTGCTCAATACCTTTGTCGTCTCACTTGAAATTTCACATAGCTCAGTTACTGCGATTGCAGATGTCGTTCTTCCTGTGGCTGCTGTCGTTGAGAAGCGCGGAAGCTTCATCGACTGGCAAGGAAGCGTCCGTAGCTTTGATAAGGCGCAAACAGATGCACTTAATCGCAGTGATGTCCGCATCTTGACCATGATCTCGCAAGCACTTGGCAAGGATATAAATCTGCCAACAGTTTCAGCGACGCAACGAGAGATCGCATCTCTTGGTAAGTGGGATGGCGCAAAGTTGAATTTCGCACCTATCGCCTTTGGCGCCGCGCCTCATGCCGAGGGAACACATGCAAACCTTTCTTCCTGGCGACTACTTCTCGACCTTGGTACCTTGCAAGAGGGCGAGGCCAATTTGGCTGGTACTGCTCGAGTTGCACGTGCGCATATCTCGGCCAAGCACGCATCCGCACTTGGAGTCAACAACGGTGATTTGGTGAAAGTCGCTACTGATCGCGGAGCCCTAACTCTGCCAGTACAAATCATCGATATCGCAGATGACTATGTATGGGTTCCACGCAATTCACTTAATTCACAAGTCATTCCAACACTGGGCTTTAGCTCTGGAATAGTTACGGTGGTGAAGGCATGAACTTCGCAAATCTTCTAGGTAATGATCCAGGTTGGCTCACTACAGTAAAAGCCGCACTGGTCTTTGCTCTCTGCGTGCTTCTTACCTTGCTGGCAATCTGGAGTGAGCGCCGCATTGTTGCTCGCATGCAGATGCGCCTTGGTCCTAACCGAGTTGGTCCATTTGGACTTGTTCAAGGTTTAGCAGATGGCGTAAAGCTGGCACTCAAGGAAGATCTGATTCCAAAGGCTGCAGACAAGATCGTCTTTATCATCGCGCCAATCATCAGCGTCACAACGTGTTTTCTCTCTTTTGCAGTCATTCCGATGACCGGCAAAGTAAATCTCTTTGGCCATCAAACTGCGATGCAGTTAACGGATATGCCAGTGGGAGTTCTCTTTATTCTCGCTGCAGCATCCGTAGGCGTCTATGGAATTGTTCTCGCTGGATGGTCATCTGGTTCGACATATCCACTACTTGGTGGCCTTCGTTCCAGCGCCCAGGTGATTTCATATGAAGTTGCGATGGGCCTCTCACTTGTCGCAGTCTTTATCCGTGCCGGTTCCATGTCTACATCTGAGATCGTGGCCCAACAACATAGTCTTTGGTATGCAGTAGCCCTCTTCCCATCTTTCGTGATTTATATGATCTCCATGGTGGGCGAGACCAACCGTGCCCCATTCGACTTAGCTGAGGCCGAAGGTGAACTCGTTGGTGGATTCCACACCGAGTACTCATCACTTAAATTCGCACTCTTCTTCTTAGCTGAATACGTCAACATTATTGGCGTCTCAGCTCTTGCCACCACGCTCTTCCTTGGTGGTTACCACGCACTTCCTGGCCTTACCTTTACCGAAAATTGGTTAGGTGGATGGTTCACCATGATTTGGTTTATGGTGAAGGTAATCGCATTCTTCTTTGTATTTGTGTGGTTGCGCGGAACTCTTCCTCGCCTTCGCTATGACCAATTCATGAAGTTCGGCTGGAAGGTACTTATCCCAGCCAGTCTCTTCTGGATCATGGTCGCATCATCCTTCCGCTTGATGTCACAGCGCGGAGCTTCAAAGACTGTTGTTATCGCAGCGGCAATCGGCGTTGTCATTATTCTCTTGGCAGCAATCACGCTCTTTGATCGCTCAAAAGAGAAGAGCGAAGAGCGCCAAGCAATTGGTGATCTCACACCACCATCTTTCCCAGTTCCCGAAATCCCATCACAGCGAGCGGAGCAGTTGCATGGCTGAGAATTCACTAACCCCCCGCTACCCAGATCTCGGCTTAACCGCCGCAGCAAAATCTGAGAAGAAGATTGAGGGCGATGCGCTAAAGGCCAAAGGCTTTTTCACACAGCTTCAAGGTTTCTGGATCACATTTATTACGATGTTCAAGAAGGTCAACACCGTTAACTACCCAGAAGTTAAAGAGCCAACAGCTCCGCGCTTCCATGGTCGCCACCAACTCAACCGATATGAAGATGGCTTGGAGAAGTGCATTGGCTGCGAACTTTGTGCATGGGCCTGCCCAGCAGATGCAATCTTGGTTGAGGCTGGCGATAACACCGAAACCGAGCGTTACTCACCTGGTGAGCGTTACGGCAAGGTTTATCAGATCAATTACCTGCGCTGTGTTTTCTGTGGCCTCTGCATTGAAGCCTGCCCAACTCGCGCGCTAACTATGACCAATGAATACGAACTTGCTGATGATGATCGCGCAAAGTTAATTTACGAAAAGCAAGATCTCTTGGGAGAGATGCGCGCTGGCATGGTTCCAGCTCCTCACCCAATGTATCCAGAGACAACCGATACAAATTACTATCGCGGTGAAGTAACGAAGGCTCACCCATCACAAGGAACTCCAATTGGGGGAGCGAATGCTTAATCTCGCACTTCAATCTGGCCACACTGCCACTCCAGAAGCAGTTCAATTCTGGTTCTTAGCACCAATCGCAGTACTAGCTGCGCTAGGAATGTTGCTTGTTAAAAAAGCCGTTCACTCTGCACTGCTTCTGGCATGGGTCATGATTACCCTAGCCTTCTTCTATATTGCCGAAGATGCACTCTTTCTAGGAATCGTTCAGGTAGTTGTCTATACCGGCGCTGTCATGATGCTCTTCCTATTTATTTTGATGCTGGTCGGCGTCGATAGTTCAGATTCTCTGGTCGAGACAATCAAAGGACAACGCGGTGCAGCTATTGCCGCAGCCCTTGGTGTTGGTGGACTTCTTACCTCACTTATTGCGCGCGCAGTTCAAGGAGTTCCAGCAGTGGGCCTCAAGGATGCAAATAACGGTGGAAATGTTCAAGGTTTAGCCTCTGAGCTATTCACTAAATACGTCTGGGCATTTGAAGTTGTATCAGCGCTTTTGATTACTGCAGCCCTCGGCGCAATGGTCTTGGCACATAGCCAGCGAATTAAATCTAAGACCGCCCAACGCGATCTCTCGATCGCTCGTTTCCGCGGCTCCTCACTCGGTGCATCTGCCGGACTTCCAAATCCAGGAGTATTCGCCCGTCACAACGCAGTAGATGTTCCCGCTCTACTTCCAGATGGAACTCCAGCTCCTTCCTCAATCTCAGCCACGCTCAAGGCTCGCGGAGATATGTTGGAGAGCAAGATCTTTGAACTAGAAGTTAAGGAAGAGGAGGAGAACTAAGTGGATATCTCAAACTACCTATTTCTTTCCGCAATTCTCTTTACGATTGGCGCAGTTGGTGTTGTTATCCGCCGCAATGCCATCGTGGTTTTCATGTGTGTCGAGCTCATGCTCAACGCCACAAATCTCGCTTTCGTAACTTTCGCTCGCATAAATGGAAATCTAGATGGACAAGTCGCCTCCTTCTTTACGATGGTTGTGGCCGCTTGCGAAGTTGTAGTTGGCCTAGCGATCATCGTGACGATGTTCCGCTCCCGTCGATCAGCATCTGTTGATGATGCTAGTTTGTTGAAGCGTTAATTATGACTACTAGCACTCATTTGGTTTATCTCATCGCGCTGCCGCTCTTTAGCGCAGCCCTCTTGCTCATTCTCGGTCGCCTTGCAGATAAGTGGGGACAC
>CAIUHB010000097.1 GCA_903898855.1 uncultured Actinomycetes bacterium
CGTACGCGCGATTCCCTTCTCGGCCAAATATTTTCCGGCTGGTGAATCAGCCTTGATATTTCCAGCAGGTGAGATGTGGTCGGTTGTGACCGAGTCTCCAAGAATGGCCATAACGCGGGCTGCATGAATATCTTTTACTGGCTCTGGATTTCTTGGCATTCCTTCAAAGTATGGAGGTTTGCGTACGTAGGTGGAGTTGGTATCCCACTCAAAGACTTTGCCAGTTGGGGTATCTAGTGACTTCCAGCGATTATCGCCATCGAATACGGTGGCGTAATCCTTGCTAAACATCTCTGATGAGATAGAGGAATCAATAACGCTCTGGATCTCTTCCGGTGATGGCCAGATATCCTTCAAGAGAACAGGGTTGCCATCCTTGTCATTACCTAATGAGTCATGATCGAAATCGTGATCCATGGTTCCGGCGATCGCGTACGCCACTACCAAAGGCGGTGAAGCCAAGAAGTTCATCTTCACATCTGGGCTAATGCGACCTTCAAAGTTGCGGTTACCTGAGAGAACTGCGGTAACAGCGAGATCGTTCTCGTTAATTGCAGAACTAATTTCAGCTGGAAGTGGTCCGGAGTTTCCGATACAAGTGACGCAGCCATATCCCACCAAGTTAAAGCCGAGCTGCTCCATGTAGGTAGTAAGGCCAGCGCGATCGTAGTAATCGGTCACGACCTTTGATCCTGGTGCAAGCGTGGTCTTCACCCAAGGCTTGCTGGAGAGACCTTTCTCTACCGCCTTCTTAGCCAACAGCGCTGCGCCAATCATGACGCTTGGATTCGAGGTATTGGTGCAAGAAGTGATGGATGCAATTACGACATCGCCGTTCTTGACCGTGGTTGCAGTACCTTTAACGGTTGCTGGAATTGCGCTCTTGGAAGTCTTATCTGAGAAATAGGTTGGCAGAACCTTTTCAAATGTTTTCTTCGACTCAGCCAAAACAATGCGATCTTGTGGACGCTTTGGTCCTGCGATAGATGGAACAACAGTTGCTAGATCAAGCTCGAGCTTCTCGGAGAAACGTGGCGAAGCATCTGGGTTGTGCCAGAGTCCAACTGCCTTCGCATATTTCTCAACGAGTTCGAGTTGATCAGCTGTGCGACCAGTTAGCGCCAAATAGCGAATGGTCTCTTCATCGACCGGGAAGATTGCACATGTCGATCCATATTCTGGTGACATATTTCCAATGGTGGTTCGGTTTGCCATAGGAAGTGCGGTAACGCCTGGGCCGTAGAACTCAACAAATTTGCCAACGACACCATGCTTGCGCAACATCTCGGTGATTGTGAGTACTAGGTCGGTAGCTGTTGTACCGGTTGGCAACTTGCCTGAAAGTTTGAATCCAACAACACGAGGAATGAGCATCGAGACCGGCTGTCCGAGGAGTGCGGCTTCTGCTTCGATTCCGCCAACGCCCCAACCGAGCACGCCCAGGCCATTGACCATGGTGGTATGTGAATCGGTACCAACAACGGTATCTGGATATGCGCGCAGTACGCCATCAACAGTACGAGTCATAACGACTCGAGCGAGGTATTCAATATTTACTTGGTGCACAATGCCAGTCCCTGGTGGAACCACTTTAAATTCATCGAAGGCGCTCTGTCCCCAGCGTAGGAAGCGATAACGCTCACGGTTGCGCTCGTATTCGATATCTACATTCTGCTCAAAGGAATCCTTGGCGCCATAGTTATCAGCAATAACTGAGTGATCAATGACGAGTTCGGCAGGCGCAAGCGGATTGACTTTAGTGGGATCTCCACCAAGCTCGGCGATTGCTTCGCGCATAGTTGCTAGGTCTACAACACAAGGAACTCCGGTGAAGTCCTGCATGATGACACGAGCAGGCGTAAATTGAATTTCAGTATCTGGCTCGGCATCAGGATTCCATGAGGCCAAGGCTTTGATTTGTTCGGCGGTGATATTCGCGCCATCTTCAGTACGCAATAAGTTTTCGAGAAGAACCTTGAGACTAAAAGGCAGAGTCTCTGATCCTTCGAGCTTAGAGAGATCGAAGATCTCATAGCTCTTACCGGCAGCTTGGAGAGTGGTCTTTGCGTTAAAGGAGTTCTTGCTCATGCCCCATATCTTAGTCACGCATAAAACGCGCAACGCATTCCACATGTTGAGTCATAGGAAAAAGGTCATACCCAACTATGTGGTCGAGGTGGTAGCCCGCATCCTCCAAGAGACGTGCGTCACGCGCCAGCGAGGCTGGGTCGCAGGAGACGTAGACAATTGTTCTGGGGCGCTTTGCGACCATCGCCTTGATGACCATCTCCCCCGCACCCGTGCGAGGTGGATCGAGCAGAATGACATCAAGCTTTTTAATTAGTGGCAGCTTCTGTTCTACGCGACCAGAGTGAATCTCCACCGATTTAATTTTCGCAAAAATCTTGGATGCATCAAGAGTTGCTCGATGGCTGGATTCGATGAGATGAACCTTGCCAATGTCGCCCACTTGATCTGCAATGGGAGCAGTGAAGAGGCCCACACCTCCGTAAAGATCTGCCACGTGATCGCCCGCACGGAGTGCAAGCAAATCGATCGCAATTTTCATTAAGGTCTCTGGTGCTTTCTTATGAGCTTGCCAGAAAGAGGTTGGTGAAATTTCGTATTCGAACTCGCCCACTTTTTCATGAAGTTGAGTTGGACCGGAAATGCTTCTACCGCCACGCGAAACATTTAGCTCACCGGAACTAGAGAGCGCAACCTCGAGTCGATCATCGCCCTTCCAAGCTCGGGCGAAGAACTCTGGCTTATCCATCTCTTCAACGGCAATCAAGCACTTATCTATTTCGGTAACTTCATTCGAACGGGATGAAAAGAGACCAGGGGTGCCACTCTTAGAGATTGCAAAATCCATTCGAGTGCGCCAATGCAATCCATTCTCTGGTTCGACGCCGATGACATCTAAATCTAAATCAATTTTTCCGAGTCTGGAAAATTGTTCTTGGACGACTTGGCGCTTTAACTCGCGTTGATGAGAAATTTCTACATGCTGGAAATCGCAACCGCCGCAGCCCCCGGGGCCAGAGAACTTGCAGGGTGCAACAACTCGATGGGGTGAAGCCAAGATAATTTCGATTGCATCTCCGCGCGCCATCTTCGAAGAGACCGAAGTAATTTCTACGACCGCTCTCTCACCAGTAATGGCATGGCGAACAAATATGACCGCGCCTTCATGGCGGGCAACGAAGTGGCCCCCATGTGCAACTGGTCCAATATCGACGGTAACCCGCTGACCGACTTCAAGCCTCTTAGGCGAGTTAGATTCCATATGGCTAACCTTATGCGTGTAATGTCTGCCTCGTGCACATCGTCATCATGGGTTGCGGTCGAGTTGGATCCGGTCTGGCTATCGAACTTGAGGCAGCTGGCCACAGCATCTCAGTAATTGACCAAAGTCGTGAAGCATTTCGCCGCCTAGGCGCAGATTTCAAGGGTCGCACCGTCGCTGGTGTTGGTTTTGACCGCGATACCCTCTTGGAAGCCGGCATTGAGAGCGCTGATGCATTTGCCGCAGTCTCCAATGGTGATAACTCAAATATTCTCGCCGCCCGCGTTGCCCGCGAGACTTACGGAATTCAAAATGTGGTTGCACGTATCTACGATCCAGCGCGAGCCGAAATTTATCAACGTCTTGGCATCCCGACTGTGGCCACGGTGCTTTGGACTACAGATCAAATTATTCGCCGCCTGACTCCAGATGGCTCTCGTTCTGAGTGGCGAGATCCCAGTGGAAAGATTCAACTTATTGAAGTTCACCTTCATAAGGAATGGTTTGGCCGACCATCCAAGATGGTCCAGCAAGTCACACCTGCGCGCGTTGCATTTATTACTCGTCTAGGCGAGGGCATGATTCCTAACGTTAATACCGTTCTGCAAGAAGGCGACCTCGTACACGTAATGGTGCATGAGAGCGACCTCGCTGAAGTTGAAGCAACTCTCGCCAAATCTCCTGAGGAGGCATAACCATGAAAGTTGCCATTATCGGCGCCGGAAATGTCGGTCGCGCTATTGCCCGCGAACTCCTCGGCAATAACCATCATGTACTTCTTATCGATCGCGATCCCAAAGCACTGAAGATGGAGAGCGTTCCAGAGGCCGAATGGCTCATGGCAGATGGTTGCGAAATCACCTCTTTAGACAATGCCAAGCTTGATCAGTGCCAAGTTCTTATCGCCGCAACCGGTGATGACAAGGTTAATTTAGTCGCCTCGCTATTGGCTAAAACCGAGTACGGGGTTCCCCGGGTAGTCGCGCGTGTAAATCACCCAAAGAATGAATGGTTATTTGATGAATCTTGGGGCGTGGATGTTTCAGTGTCGACACCTCGCATTATCGCCGCGTTGGTAGAAGAAGCGGTATCTGTCGGAGATGTGGTCCGACTCTTCTCACTTCGCAATGGCCAGGCAAGTTTGGTGGAGATGACTTTGCCAGATGGAGCGCCTAGCTGCGGAAAGACTGTGGAAGAGGTCGCATTACCAACAAATGCAACCTTGGCTGCAATTGTGCGCGATGGTCGCGTTATTACTCCACATGGACATGACGTTTACTCTGCCGGAGACGAGCTGCTCTTTATCGCCACCGAAGATGCCGAGGCCCAACTGAAAGCTGTCTTTACCGCTTAATTATTTGTTGCTTTTACAACCGGCACTTTACGAAGAATCAACCAGCTCCACCAGCCCACTAAGAAGAAGAGTGGGTATCCCATCGCCAGCCGCGCAGTTCCGAGCCAATTCACCTGATTGGCGCGATAGAGCGGATATTGAATAACTAAACGAGATACAAAGAGCGCAACCCAGAGCCAGCCCACACGTTTGTAGACAGCCTTACGCGCTGGATGAAGTCGCCATTCAAAATTCTCGCCGAGGATTGGCCCCAACATAATTCCGATAAGCGGCCAGCCAATGAGATTGGTAAATGTATATGCCACTGCATAAATCACATTTGTCCAGAGTCCAGGAAGGTAGAAATCTTTAGCATGACCAGTGTGCCGGGAGAGCAGGGCGCAGATTCCGATTCCAATAAAACCAGAGATGGCGTGCTGGAGGGTTTCGCGCTTGACCAAACGGATCAAAGTAAAAATTCCGGAGAGAATTAATGAGTAGAGCAGCGCCTGATTGAGGTTGTGCGAGAAGTTAAAGTCGATCAGAAAAACTAGTGATGGCAAGCCAGAATCAATCAGACCCTTCTTGCCGCCGAGTGCGTTTAGGACTTTATCTCGATCTTCTTCATGACCGTCATAACTCATTGCTTGCCCGCCTCGCTCTTGATGCCAGTGGAGCCAAAGCCGCCACTTCCCCGGTCGGTGCCAGGAAGTGAACTCACTTCAACAAAATCTGCCTTCTCGACTTTTTGAATAACGAGCTGAGCGATTCGATCGCCCTTTTTGATATGAAAATCCTCAGTTAAATCATGATTGATCAAAATCACCTGGAGTTCTCCGCGATAACTAGCATCGACAGTTCCTGGTGTGTTGACCATAGAGATTCCGTGCTTGATCGCTAGACCTGAACGTGGATGCACGAGTGCTACATATCCATCGGGTAGAGCTATTGATATCCCGGTGGGAATAAGCGCCCTATGTCCGGCCGGTAATACATAATCAATGCGGGAGGCTAAATCTGCACCAGCATCTCCCGGCTTGCCATATTTCGGTAGCGGAACATCTGGATCTAATCTGGTTATAAGTACTTGAAGGCTCATGGATTAATTTCAAAATCCGGATCTACAAAGGCGAGAAGTTCAGGGTGCTTAGTCACATGCTCGATATATTCCTTGGGAGCGTTCTCCAAGAAGTGCTTCATCGGAACAATTACATAGAGCGATGAGGCGCGCACTGCTACAGCGCCATCGGGGCCACCGAGTCGACCTTCGGCGCTGGCATATACACGTCGATTAGCCTGTCCAGTAATTTCGGCAGTGATATAAAGATTGGTTCCAATCGGAACTGGCAAAAGAAAATCAGTCTCGAGGCGTGCGGTAACCGCTGGAGCCCGAAGAAGCCACATCAGTTTGCCGAGCGCTTCATCAAATGCAAGAGAAAGTAATCCACCATGTGCAAGACCGGGTGCGCCTTGGTGGTTATCGGTCACGGTGAACTCAGCGGTGATATCTAGACCTTGACCAACATGCGCAACTAGATGAAGTCCGGTCGGATGTAGCTCGCCACAACCAAAGCAGTGGCCAAAGTGGGAGGGAATCTTGGTGCCAGATGCTGGAGCTTTGGGATGGCGCTGCGGCAGAAGAGTTCCCTCTGGTGGCTGCGTTGTGGGAATTCTGGCCATAGGGCAAGAGTAACCTTAGTAAGGTGAAATCGTCAGCGCGGCATAAAGATCGAAGTTATGGGGTTGCCCTATTTAGCGAAACCATGCGCGCTTCGTGGTGGGTTATCGCATTCCTCATATTTTTAGCTGGCTCACTCAGCATCGCTATCTGGGCTGCCATTGGTACCGCCCCCGCCCTCTATATCAGCGGGGTGGAATTGCTCGGAATAATCTGGATGGTCAGTTCGACCACGCTTCGCATCACAGTCACCAAAGGTTGGCTCTTGGTTCATGGAGCGGCTATCCCCCGCGCGCATATTCATAATTTCGTACCACTAAAGAAGGAAGAGTTAGTTCTGGCGCGTGGACGGAATTTAGATCCAGCGGCATACCTGGCTATTCGATTCTGGGTTAGCGCTGCTCTCAAAATAGATGTGAGAGATCCGCAAGACCCAACGCCTTACTGGCTTATCAGCACGAAGCGAGCAGAAGAGCTAGCCGATATTTTGGCGCTAGCCGATCATTAGTTGCAGTCTTTACAGACCGCTTTTGCGCCTTCGCCCTTTGCTAGTTGCGAGATGTGGTGAACTAAGAAACAGCGCGAGCAGGTAAATTCATTCTCCTGCTTGGGAACAACTCGAACAGTGAGTTCTTCGCCAGAGAGATCTGCGCCAGGAAGTTCAAGGTTTTCAGCCGCCTCTTCCTCGTCGATATCGACTTGGCCAGATTGTGCGTCAGCACGGCGAGCTTTGAGTTCTTCGAGGGATTCCTCATGAAGCTCTTCATCCGTTTTTCGCGGTGTGTCGTAATCAGTAGCCATGGGGCGGATAATGTCCTATTCGAGCGGGTTATGCCTAATCAACCGCGCGCGTGTCGGAAATATTCCCGTCACACTGGTGAAGCTGGAAAGTTGCTTATTGCACGCTTATTGAAGTCGGAGCGGTGTTTGGCCTCGAGCGACTAGGCGCTCAAAATGGTGCTCCCGCTTTTCATTAAAGCGCTCAACCTCAAGCGCCATAGTGTCGATGAAAGTCTTGAGTTCTGCCTGTGCCGCCTTGCCATCGGAATCCAAGCCTTCGACATTGAAAATATCCCAAGCGCGTAGCACCGGATTGAGAACATCGTTGAGGTGGAGTTCAAGATCATAAATTCCAGCCAGTGCAATCTGCACAGATTTGCGACCCCAGCCTGGCATGCCAGCTCCTGGCATTTGGAAGTTGGTCACTACATCGGTAATCGCACGCATAGCTGCGTTGGGCTCCATGGCTAAAGCTGCGCCAAGTAAATTGCGATAAAAAAGCATATGTAAGTTCTCATCGAGAGCTACGCGCGCCAACATGCCTTCACAGATTTCATCATTTGAGATGCGACCGGTGTTGCGGTGTGAAATTCTGGTGGCCAACTCTTGGAAGGATACGTAGGCAACCGTATGCAACATATCGTTCTCATAAGGAGTCTGGTAGCCGACCTGCATATGGGCCATCCGCAAATCTTCGAGCTCGTTTGGATCAACGCCACGAGTGGCCATTAAATAGTCGCGAAGCACAATGCTGTGACGTGCCTCTTCTGCAGTCCAACGATTAATCCAATAACCCCATGCACCGTCTCGACCCATGGAGAGTGCGATTTCAGTGTGATAGCTCGGAAGGTTATCTTCCGTCATCAAGTTAAGTACTAAAGAA
>CAIUHB010000098.1 GCA_903898855.1 uncultured Actinomycetes bacterium
ATGCTCCCTACCTTCGAATCTTGGAAGGAATGAGCAAGGACAATCTGGATATGATTTTTGCTGGACATACACATGGCGGACAAGTTCGACTCCCGTGGTTTGGCGAAAGCAAAGCGCTGACAACCAACTGTGATTTACCGAATTGGCGTGCTCGTGGCCTTACTCGAGAAGATGGCGAACCTTGGTTGCATGTATCGGCTGGAATGGGAACAAGCCCATTTGCCAGAATTAGAGTTGCTTCGCCACCAGAAGTATCGCTAGTTACCTTAGAAGCAGCGTTTTAATAACTTCCTGCGCAATATCAATATCGCTGATGTCTTTCATACTAGTGAAATCCGGGCAGGCGTTAACTTCCAGAACTCTGGCACCGGCGTTCGTAATTATGAGATCCACACCTGCATGACCAAGGCCGACGGCTTGGGTTGCCGCAATCGCAATCTCTGATTCAAATGGCGAAAGTCCGTAGCGAGCCTGGCTGCCGCCAAGAGAAATATTTGAGCGAAAATCCATCTCGGATCGACGTACAGCCGAAGCCAAAACTTTGCCATTCGTAACTATTACTCGAACGCTTTCACCACTTGCCTCGGCGATAAATGGTTGAGCAATAACTTCTCCAGGTCCTTCTGCGACAAACTCCTGATAAATCGCCTTAATTTCATCGAAATTTTGGGCCAAACGAACCCATCGACCTTGGCCACCATGTGTGCGCTTGTAGACCGTTCCGCCTTCGCGAAATGTTCGTTGCATCTCACTTAGGTCAAGTAGCAAAACTTCGGTCTCCAACTGTGGAACAGATGCTCGTCGAAGTGCTCGATAAGTCGCAGCTTTATCGTCAGCAATATCAATTGCCGAAACTTTATTGAGTACTTTCACTCCCGCTTCTTCTAACTCTTTATATAGCGAAATCGCCTTTGGCTTGAGATAAAGAAGTGCAGGAGCAAGGTGAGTTACATCAACTTTAGGTAAGTCTGTGAAATCTATTAACTGGTAATCAATACCGAGTTCTGTGCATGCCTTCTCTAAAGCGGCCGGCAAAGATTGTGCCCACTCATTAATTCCAATTCCAACTCTCATTGAACTTTGCTCGCAACAAAGGTAAGGATTTCAGTCGAGACACTTACGTCAGTAACTTTTTCGATTCCGGCAAATCCCGCCCACGCATCTACTTCCGAGAGATAGAGATCATCGCCAAGGCCCAACATATCAACGCCGGCGTAATCCAATTCAAATGCGGCGAGTGCTCGCTCGGCTATTCGAGCAGCCGGATGTGTGAGTGGAAGAGGTGAACCAGTTCCACCTTGTGCCATATTTGCAATGCGGGTTCCGACTTCAGGAATGCGAGTCATCAGCGCTACGCACTTTCCGCCAACAACTGATGCGCGATAATCAATGACGTAAGGACCAAGATCTGCTTGTGAGAGAAAAGGTTCAGCAATTAGTTTTTCTTCAACTAACTCTTGCTCGTCAAAGAATTCTTTAGTTGCAGCGGCATCTTTGAAGAAGTGAATATCTCGCCCTTGTGCGCCAAAGACCGGTTTAACTATTACTTCACCTGGTTCATCCGGTTCGATTCCATAGTTACCGTAGAAGAACTGAGTTTGAAGGAAAGGCAGCTTTGCCAGTTGAAATATCAGCGAGGATTCCAATTTGCTGCGAGAGGAGAGCGAGGCGTTGGGTTCGTTGAGGACATATGTTCCCTGCGCGCTCCATACCTGCAAAATTGGCTTAATCAGCGGAGCGAACTTGGCCACGGTCCGATGGATAACTGCTTTCGGAGCGATCTCGCGACCCTGGTAAAGCACAGTTGATTTCTCTTGCCCAACGATGAGCGAGAGTTCGTGTGGGGCAATCTCTAGGAGTGTGTGGCCTAGTTTTTTCGCAGCCGCGCGAAATGAGTCGAGGTTTGGAGTTAGTACATCTGGATACGAGAGAAGAACTATCTCCATTCCAGGATTACTTATTCTTTGCTTTAACCAATTCGACGTCGGCATCAACCATAAGTTCGGCTAGGCCGCGCCAATTGGTTGTGGCTTTCCAACCAAGCTTCTTGGTTGCCTTTGAAGGATCACCAATCAAGGCATCAACCTCGGTAGGACGAACATAGCGCTCATCGATTTCAACATGGTCTTGCCAATTCAAACCAACGCGGGCAAAGGCAACTTCGCAGAAATCTTTAACAGTGGCACCAATTCCAGTGGCAACTATGTAATCATCTGGCTCATCCTGTTGGAGCATGTGCCACATTGATTCGACATATTCCTTGGCATATCCCCAGTCGCGAACCGCATCGAGGTTACCGAGGTATAACTTCTCTTTGCTGCCTTGTGAAATCTTGGCAACTGCGCGG
>CAIUHB010000099.1 GCA_903898855.1 uncultured Actinomycetes bacterium
CCAAATACCAGCGCCCAGAAGGTGTCAAAGAACATCCACCAGCCTTCTGAAAGGCCATCCAGGATTTTTCCCATGAGTTCATCTTATGCTTGCGGTATGGAAAATAAGCGCTCGAAATATCTAGCCCCAATAGCTCCTACCTCACACAAGTACTCCCGTGGCATTGTGGGCGTCATTGCGGGCTCTAATGAGTATCCCGGCGCGGCAGTTCTCTGCACCGGGGGCGCGCTACGTGGCGGTGCTGGATATATCAAGTTTCTCAACCAAAGCCAGCGCGCTACCGATTTAGTTCTGAACCGATTTCCAGAAGTAGTGCCGGTGGAGAAAAATTCTGAACTTACCGCCGATGCTTGGGTAGTTGGTCCCGGCTCTCCTTCGCTAAAGGTAATTCCCTTTGCGCCATATTTAGTTCTAGATAGCCTTGCTATCTCACTGGCACCGACAATTACCGGCGACACCGTCGTTGTAGTTACGCCACATGAGGGCGAGGCTCGTGAGTTGGGTTATGAGACTGTGGATCGAGTGGAGTGCGCCAAGAAGATGGCGGAGGATTTTCGCGCCTATGTAATTCTCAAGGGCGCCGGAACTGTCATTGCCTCACCAACTGGCGAAGTGTTGATTGATACCAATGGTGGCCCCGAGCTTTCCACAGCAGGCACCGGTGACATTCTGGCGGGTTTGACCGCCTCCATGCTCGCCTCATGGCAACCAACTGGCGCAGAGCAAATTATGGAAGTACTCGAGTACTCACTTCGCTTGCATGGCGCCGCTGGCAAAAAGGCTGCAACTAAATATGGAGCGGTGACTGCTTCCGATGTACTTGAGGCACTTACTCAATTGGATCAAGACTTTTAATTGATTGATGCTTTACATCTTTAGCTTTCTCATGAACTTTGCGAATCTGAAGCTGTAAAGCCTTTACCGCCTCATCAAAGGCAGCTAGATCATTAAAGCCTTTGCCTTCGGCTCGAAAGAATGGGCCAGCGCCATGAGTGGTGAGAGTGACTTCGTGCGAGCTCTTTCCAAATCGCGGGTTTGCTTCATGTTGGACTTCTACTTTTATACCTTCAATAGTCACACTAAATCGTTCTAGCGAGTGTAGTTTTTCAGTTGTAATTCCGGTGAAATCTTCTGCGAGTTGGGCATTGCGGGCATGAATGATGATCTCCATAACTTTCACGGTACTCCTACCCCTGCATTGATACAAGGAAAATTGAAAGATTGATGAGAAGTTGTAGGGCTTGCTCTCAACTAGCTGACAAACCCTCAACTCCTGCCATTTTTAGAGAGTCTTAACCTTCAGCTTGCGGATCCGCTTGGCTCCGGCGACCTTCTTTGCCGAAGCCTTCTTCACTGCAACCTTTTTAACGGGATCCTTCTTGGCGGTTGAATCCGCAGCGGCGGCAACCTTCTTGGTTGCGGCCTCTGCCTGCGTGAGGGCAGCAGCTGGAACGAGGAGCGCGGCGCACAGGGTGAGTGCGAGAATTGTTTTCTTCATATCTATCTCTCTTCTTTTCTATATTTACGGATGTATTTCGTCCAACAATCTGGTTGAACAAGGTGAATAGTGTTACTTCGCCGCATCTGACCATGCGCCACAGTCGGCAAACTGTGCAATTCACGCCCCTGTTGATGGCAGACTAAGCCCGTGCCCGAGAATCCGACGCTAGCTCCCAAGATTCAGGTCTTTGAACCACATAAAGCGAGCCTGCCGCCACTTATTCCATACCTAAAGGAATTTTGGAGTCGCCGCTCATTTGCCATCGAACTCTCGCGCTTCTCCGATAAGGCCGAATATCTCGATTCGAAATTTGGAAAAGTTTGGCTCGTGCTCAACCCATTGCTTCTGGCAATGATCTACTTCTTGCTTGTGACCGTCATTCGCGGTGGTGCGGCAAAGACCCAAGGCCTAACCACTTTGGCTCACATTTTGATTGGTCTCTTCACCTTTTACTTTGCCCAGACCTGCATCTCTGCTGGCGCCGGCTCTATCACCGCTGGCGGGCGCTTGATTCTCAATCAAGCCTTTCCGCGCACGCTTCTCCCCTTCTCCAGCACTATCTCCGCCTTCTATCAATTCCTTCCAACTATTCCGGTCTATGTCGCAGTCATCGTGATCGGAAAGTTTTTCTACCCAAACACTCACATCCCAGGCTTTACCTGGAATTACTTATGGATACCACTGATCATCGCCTGCGTAGGAATTACAGGCTTTGGACTATCGCTGCTCTTTGCCACGATGAATGTTTATTTCCGCGATACCAACAAACTCTTGGCTTACGGAACAAGAATCTGGCTCTACGCATCACCAGTTCTCTGGTTGCCGGAGGCGCTACATGGATGGCATCGCTGGGTGCTCTACATCAATCCACTTGGTCCAGTCCTTGCTGTTACCTCTAATGTTTGGATCAAGGGCCACGGCCCAACAACGGTAGAACTAATCTCCATGCTCGCGTGGGCAATCGCCTCACTCGTACTCGGCGGCTATTTCTTTATCTCAAGGGAGCGCGACTTTGCGGTCAGAATCTAAGCGCCCTCTTAATCCGGTCGTAATGCCAGAAGAGCTCGCCATTCGCATCGAGGACCTCTCGATTAAATACAAAATTAATGTCGACCACAAGCGCACCTTAAAAAATATGGTGATGCGCGCCAGCCTCGGCCAGAGCGTGCGCACTCGCACCGTCGAAGCGGTCAAGCACTTAAATCTTGATGTAAAGCATGGATCGGTTCTCGGCATTGTTGGTGCAAATGGCGCCGGTAAATCAACTTTGATGCGATCTATAGCCGGAATCTTGCCTCCGACCGAGGGACGAATTATCGTCAACGGAAAAGTTTCTACCTTGCTCGCACTCGGCGTTGGATTTAACCCAGCTCTCTCTGGTCGCGACAATATTATTTTGGGCGGTCTCGCCTCAGGCATGACCCGCGATGAAATCGAAAGTAAGACTGATGAGATTGCCGCCTTTGCCGATTTGCCAGAAGGCTTTATCGATATGCCAGTGCGTACTTACTCCAGCGGCATGTACGGTCGTGTGGCCTTTAGCGTGGCAGTCAGCATGAAGCCGGATATCTTGCTTTTAGATGAGGCGCTCTCCGCTGGAGATGCCAGCTTTAAAGAGAAGTCATTTAATAAAATGCGCGAACTCTGCGCCGAAGCTAGAACCATCATCATTGTTTCGCACGCGCTAGCTACCATTACTGATCTCTGCGATACCGCCTTGTGGATGCATAAGGGAACGATGTTGGCTAATGGCAAGCCAGATGCGATTGTGGATGAGTATTTGAAGTTCCTCAATGTCGGAACTCTGCCCTCTAACTACGAAGATATGTAAATTAAGCTGGCCAGAAGTAAATCAAGCCGGTAATAGCAATAGCCAAGATAATCGCTTGGGTAAGAATTGAAAGCGCAGTATTTCTATCGGCGGCCTTGTCATCAGGAGATTGCACCTTTGAGAGAGTTCCCGCTTTTCCAAAATTAAAGGTTCCCATCAATCCAAAGGCGAGACAAAACTTCCGACGAGATTGAATCCATCCCACGGCAAAGATCATTGCTGGAATAAAGCTGACTAAGCGAGCTGAATGAGATTTCACATTTACGATCAAAAGAATTGCGGTAATAATGGTAAGAATCGCGCCTAATACAGCCACGCTCTGGCGACGCTTAATCTCACTTGGGCCAATATTGCAGACACCTGCGGTGTATTGGTCTGAGCTCACGAATTAAGCCTCTTCGTCGGCGAAGACTTCGTGGTTATCATCTTCGCTGCGAGCTAACCATTGGAAGAATGATTGAAGTGCGCCAAAGAGCACGGCGATGAACGCAAAGACTGCGAGCAACCTACGTAGCGCTTTTAACATGTGCTTAATCTACTGGTAGTTGAGCTTTTATGCCTGAGACGCGGCAAGGGCTTGATCGATATCCGCCCATAAATCGTCAATATGTTCGATGCCCACTGAGATTCGAACTAGGTTGTGGGGAATAGTTGGGGCTTCACTGGCCCAGCGATGGCGACGTTCCCATAAAGTCTCTACCCCGCCCAGTGAGGTGGCATAGGTTAAAAGCGTGGAAGATTCGCATGCCTTATCGGCTGCCTGCGGCCCGCCCTTCACTTCGATGCAGACGATTGCACCAAAGCCAGCCATGAAGCTCTTGGCCATTTCATGGTGAGGGTCGGTAGGTAATCCTGGATAGCGAACTCGCTCAATGGCCGGATGTGTTGACAGGCGCTTAGCAAGCTCCATGGCATTGTGCTGGGCGCGTTCAAAACGAACTGAGAGCGTGCGAATTCCACGAAGTGCCAACCACGCTTCAAATGGTCCAGGAATGGATCCCGCTAATCGGCGTACTTCGATCAGGCGAGCAATCAAAGCTGGGTCTTTGGACGAGACCGATCCCATAATTAAATCGCTATGGCCGGCTAGATATTTTGTCACTGAGTGAAGTGAGATATCAGCGCCAAGTTCGAGCGGCTTTTGTAGCAACGGAGTTGCGAAAGTATTGTCGACACCAACGCCAGCGCCAGCTGCTTTTGCCGCCTTAATAAGTGCGGGAATATCTGCAACTTCCATTCCTGGATTTGTTGGTGATTCAATCCAGAGCAAATTAGTGCCAGGTAACGTAGCAATAACTTCGGCGGTATCCGAGATATCTACATATCTCACCTCTGCTCGACCAGATTCTTCTAGCTGTGCCAACAAGCTCATCGTGCCGGTATAACTATGTTTGGAAGCGGTGATGACTGATCCGCGCGGAAGAAGTGCGAAGACCGCATTTGTGGCAGCAATTCCAGATGAAAATGAGACGGTCTCGCCGCCTTCAAGTGCGGAGATGGCAGCTTCTAGCGCGCTCCACGTTTCGTTACCGGAGCGACCATAACCAATTGGTCCGCCAGCATGAAAAGTTGAATTCATCGAGATAGAAGGATTGATCTCGCCATCTGGGCTCTGGGCTGGTCGGCCAGCGCTTACTACGATGGAATCGGTATGCAACTTCTTGCTCATGAAGAAAAGCCTAGTGCCTCCAGTACCGCCATCGCTGCGCTTCGACCAGGGATTCCGCTCACGCCACCGCCGCGAATAGCACCGGCACCTGCGAGGAATAATCCCGGCAACCCGGTCTCCACTCCCCAACTTGGCTCGCTTCCATCTTCCCGGAAGGGCATCGATAAATCTTTATGGAAGATATTGCCGCGCGGTAATCCAATATCGGCCTCCAACTCAAGTGGGCTCTTTACCTCATAGCAGAACGAACCATCACTATTTTGGGCAAAGCACTCTTCAATCGGATCGAGCAGATATTGATTGAGTTGCGCAAAGAGTTTCTGGGCAATCTCACTTTTAGCAGCTTCCATATCTCGCTCAAAGAGTGATGCTGGAGTGTGAAGTCCAAAGAGAGTGAGCGTATGAAAACCTTGAGCATTTAGCTCGGGCGAGAGAATGGAGTTGTCGGTGAGAGTGTGGCAATACATCTCGGCTGGAATCTTCGCTGGAATTTCTCCGGCCGCACTTTGCGCATATGCCTTCTGCAAATCAGAGTATCGCTCATCGAAATGGAATGTGCCGGCAAAGGCATCTTTGGGATCTGCGCCAGAGCGAAGTCGCGGTAACTTACGAAGCAGCATATTAATTTTTACTTGGCTGCCATCTAAGCTCTCGGGAGCAGGATAAGAACTTATCTTCGCCAAAGTTTGTGGCGCGCAGGCGGCAAGCACAAAGCGCGATGTGAAGAGCTCGCCGCCTTTTGTTGCAATCTGCCATTTCGAACCTACCTGCGTTAGAGCTGTAACTTGGTGTGAAGTGAAGATCTGGATGCCAGCTGCATCTGCTTTCGCGAGCAACTCCTTTACTAGGCCGCCCATTCCACCGCGCGGAACGCGCCACTCCCCGGTGCCATTTCCGATCAGGTGATAGAGGAAGCAGATATTTGCCGCCATGTGGTGGGCATCAGCGTGCGTGCCGATCAACCCATCAGTGAGCACAACGCCGCGAACTAGATCGTTATCAAACTTTGCTTCCAGCACCGCGCCAAGTGGTCGCTCGATGATTTCATCCCAAATCTCATCGCCAACTGCAGCCTTAAGTTCACTTCTCGTCGGAAGTTTCTGGAGCATGGTTGGGGCAATAGCATCAGCGAGCTTCTGTACTCGGCTATAAAAATCTTGCCACTGGGCAAAGGAATCTGCGCCAAATTCAGCAAAGCTCGATTCGGTAATTTGGGTTGGCTGGCGTTCCACCAATAAACCCACATCCTTACCGTTGATCTTCTCTGGTGTGAAAGATGAGATTCGGCGACCGAGTGTTTCAAATTTCAGGTCGAGTTCTTGTCGAATTTGATCTGGCAAAAGTGAAACTAGGTAGGCATACCTGGAGACTCTCGCCTCATACTCATCAAATACCTTCTGGGAAACGCTGGCGCCACCCGCTTCTGGTGTCGCTTCTAATACTGCAACCTTCAGCCCTGCCTTTGCTAAATAGAGGGAAGCAATAAGTCCGTTGTGACCGGCGCCGATGACGACAGCATCAAATTCTTTAGCTGAGCTCATGAACATGCCTGCTTTACTCGAGATATTGCTTCGTCAATGATTGCTGTGCTTGTCGCAAAATTCATTCTGATAAATCCATCGCAATTAGCGCCAAATGTCGGGCCAGGATTAAATGCCACCTTTGCCTGCTCTAGCAGAATCTGTGTTGGATCCTGCCCTAAACCAAGTGCGGAGATATCTAGCCAAGCCAGATATGAACAATCGGGAATCCGATAACCGACTGTAGGTAACTCTGATGCGAGTAACTCCTTGAGGTAACGGCGATTGCGATCTATTGTGGAGAGCGCGCCATCTAACCAATCGACGCTAGTGAACGCTTTGGCTGCCGCCAGCGCACCAAAGAGCGATGCTCGCCAATGCACTGAATTTGGCATGGATTTAGCGCGTTCCAATTGAGGCTCGGAGGCGACGACAATTTGGGCACACTTGAGTCCAGCTAAGTTCCAGGATTTGCTCGCCGAGGTAACACATATTCCTACTTCCCGCGCGACCTCACTCACCGCTAAAAATGGAGTAAATACTGGCTCGCTAAATGTCAGCGGTGCATGAATCTCGTCGCTAAAAATAGTTACGTCGTACTTCTTTGCTAACTCAGCCAGCGCACTGAGTTCGGCGCGAGAAAATACAGTTCCGGTTGGGTTACTTGGATTACAGAGGAAATGGATTTTAATTCCAGCGGCATATGCCTGCTCAACGGCGGTCAAGTCCAATACATAATGGAGATTATCTTCGCCAGTTCGCTTTAGCGGAGCATCGACCGAGATGCATTTCAGTTCGGCAATCCAGTTGTTGAAATTATGATAAACCGGAGAATTAATCAGAATACGATCGCCGGGTTGGACGATGGTTCGTGCCATCTCCACCATACCCACGCCCACATCGGTAGCAAAAAATAGGTGTTCGGTATTAAATGTCCAATTCCAACGCGACTCTGTGAAAGCAAGGAGCGCTTCGCCAAGTTCTGGAACTGAACCGAGGTAGCCAGTATCTGAGCGGTCTACTAAATCTCTAAGTAGTTCGCGCACGGCCGGTGCAATTTCAAAATCCATTTCTGCAACTGGCAGCGGCAGTACTTCACTCGGGAAATCGCGCCACTTGGCACTTGAGCGCAGGCGAAGCTCGGCTAACGGCAGACCATCAACTTTTTCCACTTAGCTCTCCTGCTCCACATCGATCTGGCGAGCCTTAATCAAACTAAAGGAGGTAGTAAGAAGGAGCACTACGACAATGAAACCTAAACTCAACGAGAGTGAAATATGTGGAACATGAATTCCGGCTACTTTCTTCCACCCTTGGGAATCACAGGCCTCGAAAACTAACTTCAAACCGATGAAGGCGAGAATGACCGAGAGACCTTCAGTGAGGTAAATCAGCTTCTCCATCAACCCACCGATAAGGAAGTAGAGCTGGCGAAGTCCCATCAAGGCAAAGAGGTTGGCGGTAACAATTATGTAGGGATTCTTGGTTAAGCCAAAGATGGCCGGAATTGAGTCAAAGGCGAAGAGCACATTGGTAATCGCGATTGCAGTTAAGGCGACGAAAAATGTTGATGCGCCGCGGTTGCGCACAAAGGTGATGAATTTGCCTTCGTGCCACTCCTCCTCTGAGCTCTCTCGGAAGAGTTGAATCGCGGTGTAGATCAAGAATCCGCCGAAGAGGAAGAAAATCCAGGAGAAGCGATTGATGAGAAGTGAACCGCCGGCGATAAAGATGCCACGCAAGAAGAGTGAAATGACGATGCCAATCAGGAGAACGAGCTCCTCCTTCTCCTTGGCAACCTTCATACGGGCCAGAATCAAGATAAATACAAAGAGATTATCGAAGGAGAGTGAGTACTCAGTTATCCAACCGGCGAAGAATTCACTTCTAGCGGCATGGGTTGACCAAATTCCTAAGGAGTAGCCAAAACCGATTGCTAGTGCGACATAGAAAAGGGTCCAGGCTACAGCGGCCTTTAGCGAAGTAGGCTTATTTCGATTAAAGAGCGCTATAGCGAGGTCGAAGATGAGAACCAAGCTGAGCAGCGCAAGAGTTATTACCCAGACCTTCATGCTCATAGGGGTTACAGTACCGTTTTATGGGGCTAACTTCGGAAAGCGAAATGAGAGAGATGGTGCGGCAAATTGCGGCTATCGATAAGAAATTTATCCCGGCAATCGAGTTTGCCGAGCTTTGCTCCATTGGACGCAAGCGGAGCACTCGAACTCACTATGAGGTACTTGTCACCTCAATCCTCTCGCAGCAGCTCGCCACCAAAGCCGCTGACACAATTAGATCTCGAGTTGTCGAGCTGGCCGGCGGGAAAATTCTGCCGGAGGCAATTGCGCCACTCAGTGAATCCCAGCTCCGGTCAGTTGGAGTATCTGGTGCGAAATTTCGCGCAATCTCCGAACTTACTCACGCAACTTTGAGTGGTGCGATTGAATTTAAGAAATTTGGAAAGCTTTCTAATGAAGAGATATCCCAAGAACTCACTGCGCTCTGGGGCGTCGGTCGGTGGACGGTAGAAATGTTTCTGATCTTTCACCTTGGGCGGTTGGACGTTTGGCCCGTTGGCGATTTAGCAGTTCGCCGTGGCTGGGAAAAATTGCATTCATTAAAAGAGCAGATCGAACCAGCCAAGCTCGATCCCATCGGCAGGAAATTTTCTGGCTTTCAAAGCGTGGTGGCTTGGTATTGCTGGCGCGCTACGGAGATGCCGAAGTAATTTTTTCGCAATTATTTATTAGTGCGGGAATGCAACACCAGTACTTGAATGGCAATCATATCCATTGGGATTTTTCGCCAGATATTTCTGGTGATATTCCTCGGCCAGCCAATAAGTATTTCCCATTGCTGGAGTTATCGGCGAGACAATCGAACCAATCCCTTCGCCATCCAAAGCCTTCTGATAGATCGCCTTTGTCGCCAGCGCTAACTCGGTCTGCTGATCGGTAGTTGTAAAAATTTCACTTCGATATTGCGTTCCGATATCGCCACCTTGTTGATTGAGCGAGGTGGGATCGTGCATCGTCCAAAACTCTTCTAATAGTCGATGATAGGAAACTTGTGTGGGATCAAAGCAGACCTCAACTGTTTCGGCATGACCGGTGCGACCAGTACAGACCTCTTCATAGCTTGGCTCTACTTTGCTTCCGCCCATATATCCGACCGAGGTCGAGATAACTCCGGGGATCTTCCAGAATCTACGTTCGGCGCCCCAGAAGCATCCGGTGGCAAAGTAAGCGCGCTCAATCTGTGGAGTTGATGTCATATGCCAATTCTTTCACTGATAACCTTGCCGTATCTACTCGTAACTAGTTACTAACTGAGCCCCCGTAGCTCAGGGGATAGAGCACCGCCCTCCGGAGGCGGGTGCGCAGGTTCGAATCCTGCCGGGGGCACCAAAAGGAAGCGATACTGAAAATATTGAGAATATTGTGTTTATTGTGAGATATCACCCATGTAATTAGTGAATTGCTCTGCGAATATCCTTGTTTAACGAAGGAATTCACGGGAGAATAATCCAGTAAGCGGCGATCGTTACGTGCCCCTTCACTTCCCTGTAAGACCCATTAAAGGAGCAATACACGCATGGACTGGCGACACGAATCAGCTTGCCGCGAAGAAGATCCAGAACTCTTCTTCCCTGTCGGCAACACCGGTCCTGCTCTCGCGCAAATTGAAGAGGCCAAGAAGGTCTGTAATCG
>CAIUHB010000100.1 GCA_903898855.1 uncultured Actinomycetes bacterium
CGCACTTGGTTTGGGCTTAGCCCCGATGAGCGTCAATTTAATTGCCTTGCGAGGTCTCAACGCCTTTGAAAATGTGAAATTACAAGTTCTCAGCAACTTCATTATGAACGCGGTCGGCGCCATCTTCTGCGTGGCCGCCGAAATCTTCCTGGCACCAAAGTGGGTAACGGTAGGACTTGGCGCTGCCTTATCAGCTAGTTATTTCATCGGCGCCTGGTGGACGATTCGCGTCCTGCGTCGCTATGAGGTAAACATTAAAATTCGTGAGACCGTCTTTCTCTACGCCAAACTCGCGATTGCGGCGCTGGTTATCTCACTCCCACTATTTTTACTGCAATCCAAACTTCCTGGTGGAAATTTCTCTCACCTAGTCGAACTACTTGGCTTGAGCGGCCTTGGTTACCTCGGTATTGCAAAGCTGATGCGAATAAATGAGGTCACAAATTTGTTTAACCTCTTGTTAAAACGAAAAATAGCTTCCCAAAGGTAGGGTGGGTGCATGAGCGAAATCCATAACGTAGTCATTGTTGGTTCCGGTCCAGCCGGATATACCGCGGCCATTTATGCCGCGCGCGCTCAACTCTCACCGATTGTTTATGAAGGATCAGTAACAGCCGGTGGCGCACTCATGAACACCACCGAGGTTGAAAATTTTCCTGGTTTTCCAGATGGCGTTATGGGTCCAGACCTTATGGATAACTTACGTAAGCAAGCTGAAAAATTCGGCGCCAAACTTATTACCGATGACATCGTTGAGATGAAGTTGGATGGCGCTATCAAGACATTGGTTGATGGCTCTGGAAATACTCTGCAAGCCAAGTCGGTAATTCTTGCTACCGGTTCTGCTTACAAAGAGATTGGTCTAGAGAATGAAAAACGTCTCTCTGGTCGGGGCGTTTCGTGGTGCGCAACATGCGATGGCTTCTTCTTCCGTGAAAAAGAGGTTGCTGTAGTTGGCGGCGGAGATTCCGCAATTGAGGAAGCTAACTTCTTAACTCGTTTTGCTACCAAGGTAGTTCTGATTCATCGACGCGATACTTTGCGCGCATCAAAAATTATGGCAGAGCGCGCTATGGCCAATCCAAAAATCGAGTTCTTATGGAATACCGAAGTCACCGATGTACTTGGCGATACAAATATGACTGGACTTGCTTTGAAAAATACCGTTGATGGTTCGGTATCCCAACGAAATTTTGATGGCCTCTTCGTTGCCATTGGCCACGTTCCACGGAGTGAACTTCTCACTGGACAGATCGATCTCGATAACGAGGGATATGTAAAGGTCGAAGGACGCACCACTCGCACCAATCAGGTGGGAGTCTTTGCCTGTGGCGATTTGGTTGATCACACCTACCGCCAAGCAATCACCGCCGCTGGCTCTGGCTGCCAAGCCGCGCTCGATGCCGAGCGTTTTCTAGCGGGACACTAAGAAATAGAGAAATTAAGAAGCAATAAAACTAGAATTACCCGATACCAATAACAGAGGATAAAAAATATGAGCTCAGCACAACCAGTTACCGTCGCTAACTTTGAAGCCGAAGTACTTAAGTCCACAACCCCAGTCCTAGTTGATTTCTGGGCAGAGTGGTGTGGTCCATGCCGTGCAGTTGGCCCAATCGTTGATGAGATCGCAACCGAGCATGCTGGAAAGATCAAAGTTGTAAAACTCAACACCGATGAAGAGGCAGCGATTGCCATGAAGTATGGAATCACCTCAATTCCTACCCTCAATGTCTTTGTTAATGGTGAAGTTGTAAAGACCATCATTGGCGCAAAGCCAAAGCCTGCTCTTCTCAAAGAACTAGCTGCCTACCTCTAAACCAATGTCCTCAGTTGATCTCTCACTGGGCGATCATGGAGATGTTGTCGCGCAAATAACCACCACCCTTGCGCGTTTGGGTTTTCTCGCTGCATCTACTCGAGATTTTGATTCGGGTGTCGAAGCAGCAGTTAAAGCATTTCAACAAGAGCGCGGTTTAACTGTCACCGGAATTGTTAGTGGCACAACGCTTCGCGCTCTTGAAGATGCCAGGTGGAAATTGGGCGACCGAATAATTTCTTACACTCCACAATCTCTAATGCGCGGTGATGATGTCTCCTCTCTTCAAACTCGTTTAGGTGAGATGGGA
>CAIUHB010000101.1 GCA_903898855.1 uncultured Actinomycetes bacterium
ATCGTTGGTGGTTGCGCAACCGCATCTGGTGCGTTGCACTTGATGCGCGCTGGCGCTGCTGGCGTATTGGTTGGCTTTGGTGGCGGCGCAGCCCACACCACTCGCTCGGTATTAGGAATCGCTGTTCCGATGGCATCTGCCGTCGCAGAAGTCGCATCCGCTCGTCGTGATTACCTTGATGAATCCGGCGGTCGTTACGTGCACGTGATTGCTGATGGCTCGGTGGGTCGCAGTGGCGATATCGCGAAGGCAATCGCTTGCGGCGCCGATGCAGTCATGATGGGTTCACCACTTGCCAAGGCAGCTGAAGCACCGGGCAAGGGTTGGCACTGGGGTTCAGAAGCGCATCACATCGAATTACCTCGTGGCGACAGAGTCCATGTCGGCACAGTCGGCACACTGCAAGAAATTCTCACTGGACCATCACATTCTGCTGATGGCAGCATGAACTTGTTTGGCGCACTACGTCGTGCGATGGCAACCTGTGGGTACTCCGATGTGAAGGAGTTCCAACGCGTAGAGGTTGTTATCGACCGTGCCTGATCTCGTTCTTGTAGTTGATTTTGGAGCCCAGTACGCACAACTGATTGCGCGTCGCGTTCGCCAAGCCCAGGTCTACTCTGAAATCGTTCCATCATCGATGCCAATTGCAGAGATGTTGGCGAAGAATCCCAAGGCCATCATTCTTTCCGGTGGACCGTCATCGGTCTATGAAGACGGCGCACCCAAGCTCGATGCAGCGTTGTTTGATGCCGGCGTTCCGGTCTTTGGAATTTGTTACGGCTTCCAGGTTATGGCTGCGGCACTTGGTGGCGTTGTCACTAAGACCGGAAAGTCAGAGTTTGGCCGCACTCCAATCAACATTGAAGAATCATCAGGTTTATTAAAGGGGCTGCCCAAGAGTTTTAATGTTTGGATGAGCCACGGTGATTCAGTTACTCAAGCACCAGCTGGTTTTGCTGCAACAGCACATACCGTTGATACTCCCATCGCTGCCTTTGAAAGTGCAGATGGCAAGTTCGCGGGTGTGCAGTTCCACCCCGAAGTCTTACATTCAGAAAATGGCCAAGAGATTCTGTGTCGTTGGCTAATCGAGAGCGTTGGTTGTGCACCGACGTGGAACTCTGAAAATATTGTTGCTGGCGAAGTCGCTCGCATCAAAGAGATTGTTGGCACCAAGCGCGTTTTGTGCGGTCTATCTGGCGGCGTTGATTCTGCGGTGGCCGCGGCTATCGTGCAGAAAGCAATCGGCAATCAACTGACCTGTGTCTTTGTTGATCACGGCTTATTGCGCGAAGGCGAAGCCGAACAAGTCGAGCGCGATTTTGTCGCATCGACCGGCGTTGTCCTGAAAGTCGTGGATGCAAAGGAACGCTTCTTAAAGGCGTTGGCCGGTGTCACCGATCCTGAGACAAAGCGCAAAATCATTGGCACTGAATTCATTCGTGTCTTCGAGGCTGCGGCCCGTGAGATTTCTTCGGACGAACCCATCGACTTCTTAGTACAGGGCACGCTCTATCCCGACGTTGTTGAATCCGGCGGCGGCACCGGCACCGCAAACATTAAGTCGCACCACAACGTGGGCGGCCTGCCTGATGATCTTTCATTTGCCTTAATCGAACCACTGCGCACTTTGTTCAAGGATGAAGTCCGAGAAGCCGGTATGCAGTTGGGGTTGCCACGCGAGATTGTTATGCGCCAACCGTTCCCTGGTCCTGGATTAGCGATTCGAATCGTCGGAGAAGTTACTGAAGAGAACCTTAGAATTTTGCGAAAAGCAGATTCGATTGCTCGCGCCGAACTCAGTTCTGCTGGCTTAGATAATGAGATCTGGCAATGCCCGGTCGTACTTTTAGCGGACGTTCGTAGCGTTGGAGTGCAAGGAGATGGACGCACATACGGTCATCCGATTGTTCTCAGGCCAGTCTCATCTGAGGATGCTATGACTGCTGATTGGAGCCGAGTTCCTTATGATGTGTTGGAGAAGATTTCTACCCGCATCACAAATGAAGTTCGGGAAGTCAATCGGGTAGTCTTGGATGTAACATCAAAGCCACCTGGAACTATTGAGTGGGAGTAAGTGTGAAGCGGTTAGTTCTTTCGTGTGTGTTGTTTAGCTTGGTGAGTTTGCCGCTAGTTCCAGCTCAAGCGGGTGTGAAGGCAACTCCGAAAGCGACGGTCACCTCGACTCCCAAGGCGACGTGTGCATACACAAGTGGGGCCGGCCGAACCCCAACCAAGATTGGAATTCCAAACGCCAATCTTCCTCACGTGAATCACACTTTAATTTTGAAGACAAATTGTGGTGATATTCAAATCCTTGAGGATGGTGTGCGTGCCCCGCTGACCTCGATTGCCATGAACTATCTTGCCCAGCAAAAGTACTTTGACAATACGCCTTGCTATCGACTCGTAACAGCTGGAATATTCGTTTTGCAATGCGGCGATCCAACTGGAAGTGGTTCTGGCGGGCCTAATTGGAGCATTCCCTACGAAAATTACCCTGCATATGCGCCAAATAATTTTCCCGAAGGAACTGTCGCTATGGCAGAGGCACGGCCTTTAGATGACGGGCGCCCATACCCGACAAGTTCTTTCTTTCTCGTTTATAAGGACTCGACTCTTGGCTACAGTACTTATCCAACAAAAATTGGAAATGTGACTGTCTACTACTCCATTTGGGGTCGCATAACTAAAGGTTTAGACGTCGTTAAAGCAATTGCCGCCGCCGGTTCCGATAATTCTCGCGGTGATGGCGACGGTGCGCCGAATCAAAAAACCATGATCTTGTCGGCGCAAGTTAAGTAGCTCTGTAAGTAGTTACTTAGTATCAACAATCCGAAAGACTTCAGCGATGCGACCTTCGGCTAAGCCGTTCGCTTGCGCGTTGCGCTCGCCCCACGCCCGAACCATATTTGCCATTTCGGTGTTGTGAGCGGTCTGACTGACGTGTGCATGCAA
>CAIUHB010000102.1 GCA_903898855.1 uncultured Actinomycetes bacterium
CGGCGGACAAGCAATTTTCCGTGCCAACGGCTCTGTCATCACCTTTCCGGGCTTCTTAGCCGCCTACGAAGACGTCCAAGACGAGAACGCATCGACCGAAGAAGATGACTCCAAGCGCCTGCCAGCAATGGCTGTCGGCGATGACATGAAGGTTTCTGGCTATTCCTGCGAGGGTCACGACACCAAGCCACCAGCGCGCTATACCGAGCCAACATTGGTCAAGAAGCTGGAAGAACTCGGCATCGGTCGCCCTTCCACCTTCGCATCCATCATCTCCACCATTCAAGACCGTGGATACGTTGCAAAGCGCGGTCGCGCGCTTGTTCCTACATTCCTTGCCTTCTCTGTCACCGGACTACTCGAACAACACTTCGGCAAGCTGGTTGATTACGAATTCACGGCATCAATGGAAGAAGATCTCGACCGCATCGCGAATGGTGAAGAAGAGCGCGTCACCTGGCTCAAGCATTTCTTCTATGGCACCGAAGGTAATCCTGGACTAGAAGCACTGGCAAATGATCTTGGCGCAATTGACGCCCAACAGATCAACACCATGAAGATGGGCAACGACATTGAGATTCGTGTTGGTCGCTTTGGTGCTTATATTCAACAAGGTGAAGGCGACAATAGAAAGTTCGCCAACATTCCAGAAACAATGGCGCCAGATGAACTCACTCTTCCTGTTGCTATTGAATTACTCGCGCAACCTTCCGGCGAACGCGAACTCGGTGCTGACCCACAAACAGGATTTCAAGTTGTCGCAAAGTCCGGCCGCTTCGGTCCCTACATCACCGAGATATTCCCAGAACCAGAATTAGTCCCCGATAAGAAAACCGGCGAGCTCAAGAAACCGCGTAAGAAGAAAGATGCACCAAAACCAAAAACCGCATCGCTTCTCTCCACCATGACGCTGGACACTATTGACCTAAATGACGCACTCAAGCTTTTATCTTTGCCACGAGATCTTGGTGACTACGAAGGCGTCAACATCACCGTCCACAATGGTCGCTATGGCCCTTATATGATGCACGGCACCGATTCACGAACACTCACTTCTGAGGACCAGCTCTTCACCATCACACTTGACGAAGCAATCGAGATCTACAAACAACCGAAGGTTCGTCGCCGGGGTGTGGCAAAGCCGCCACTGAAAGACCTTGGTGTGGACCCTTCATCACAACGCCCGGTTCTCGTGAAGGATGGCCGCTTCGGTATCTACATCACCGACGGCGAGACCAACGCGACCCTGCGTCGCGGTGACACCGTGGAATTCCTGACCCTAGAGCGCGGCCTCGAGCTGCTCGCTGGCCGTCGCGCCTGGGAGGCCGAGAACGGCGGAGCCACCCGCACCAAGAAAACCGCCAAACGCGCCAAAAAGAGCGCTCCTACGCTCACCACAAAGACCGTGAAGGCCACCGGCGCCCCCAAGACCAAGAAAAAGGCTGCGACCGGCAAAGGCAAGGCCACCAAAGAGGCCACTCCAGCCACCCTCTAGGCTTGCCGCATGAAGCGTTGGTTGGTCACAGGCGGAGCCGGATATATCGGCAGCCACGTCGCGCATGACCTGGTACATGCCGGTGCGGAAGTCGTGGTTCTGGACGACCTCAGCACAGGGTTCGAGTCCTACATCCCCAAGGAAGCCACCTTCATTAAGGCGAACGTGAATGAGACTGAAAGGGTCGCGAAGGCTCTCCAAGGTTGCTACGGCGTAGTCCACCTAGCTGGATACAAGTACGCAGCAGAATCAACCAAATACCCATTGCTTAATTACCGATCCAATGTGGCCGGCTCAATCTCCTTGCTAGAAGCGATGATGCAAGCGCAAGTACATAACATGCTCTTCTCGTCATCTGCCGGAATTTACGGAAATCTAAAAAAGCTTCCTGCGACTGAAGAGTCGGAAGTTTTTCCTGAATCACCGTACGCGACCAGTAAATATATGGTCGAGCAAATCATTAATGATGCGGCGCTCGCTAAGGACCCATCATTTCCGTTACAGGCAATGAGTCTTCGTTACTTCAACGTTGCTGGCACCGGCATCAAAGGCCTGCCCGATAAATCGCCTTACAGCCTTTTCTCTATCGTGATGAGCAAGTTCGCGAAAGGTGAATCTCCAAACATCACCGGCTCTGATTTTGATACTCCAGATGGAACACCGGTTCGGGATTACATTCACGTGAGCGATGTATCGAGCGCCCATGTAGCGGCCGCACAGAAACTCGAGACCGATACGTACGGTCATGAAATCATCAATCTTTCCACAGGAATTGGCATATCTGTTTTAGAAGTTATGACTGAATTCAAGAAACAACTCGGGGACAAATTCTCCTTCGGATATTCGGATCGTCGTCCGGGTGATCCAGCAGCTTCTTATGGAGACTCGACTAAGGCAAAAAAAATGCTTGGTTGGTCTGCAAAATACGATTTGGCTTCAATGGTCAGCTCCGTGACTAACCCAGAGAGTATTTAAGGTCAAATGTCACAGGCTCTTCCGTATCCAAGTGCGCCCGCGCAATCAGAATCCCGAAGTGTTCTTGCCATTCCAGCATTTCGTCGCCTATGGCAATCAATGGCATTCTCGTCATTTGGTGATTGGCTTGGTTTGCTTGCAACGACTGCGTTAGCCCAAGAACTCTCCGGCGGTAACTACAAAAAAGCTAACTTTGCCATCGCGGGCGTCTTCATCGTGCGCTTGCTTCCAGCGGTTCTCCTTGGTCCTATCGCCGGAGTAATTGCGGATCGCTTTGATCGTCGTCGCTTAATGATTCTCTGCGACATCCTCCGCTTTGGTCTCTACTTGTCGATTCCGTTAGTTGGTAACTACTTCTGGCTATACACCGCAACCGTCCTTGTTGAATCTGTAACTCTCTTCTGGTCTCCAGCCAAGGAAGCATCTGTCCCCAACCTTGTTCCTAAGAACAAGCTGGAATCCGCAAACCAAGTAACGCTTTTTGCCAGTTATGGCACAGCACCGATCGCCGCAATCATCTTCTCGTTGCTTGCTCTTCTTGCTGGTTCACTAAGCAAGGTCTTTTCTCATCGCTTTGCTTCCACAGCAGACCTGGGACTTTATATTGATGCGGTTTCATTCCTCTATACCGCTTACGTAGTTTTCCGTATGTGCGAGATCCCGCGGGGAGCCTCAAGTTCTGCTGCGGTAAATCAAAATATTGGAAAGTCGCTCCTTGAAGGTTTCCGATCCGTTAACGAATCAAAAGTTATTCGAGGTCTGATTTTTGGAATGCTCGGAGCATTCTTCGCCGCCGGCGCGGTTATTGGTTTAGCTCGAACATTCGTCGGTGAACTCAAGGCTGGAGACGCCGCATACGGTGTCCTGTTTGGTGCGATCTTTACGGGCCTCGCACTCGGCATCTCGCTCGGACCAAAAATCTTTGGTCAGTTCTCTCGCCGCCGCCAATTTGGCGCAGCGCTCGCAATCTCTAGCTTCTTTCTGATTCTGCTCTCGCTGATCAACAACCTTGTCGTTGCACTGATTCTCACAGTTCTCCTTGGCGCATTTGCAGGAGTCTCATGGGTCTCTGGCTTCACTATGCTTGGCATGGAAGTCGAGGACGAGGTCCGTGGCCGCACCTTTGCATTCGTGCAATCTCTCATTCGTATTGCTTTGGTTCTTGTTCTTGCTATTGCTCCAGTTATTGCTGGCGCTATCGGTCAGCACCGATTCCACATCCGCCACATTGTTCTCACCTATAACGGTGCCGCTTTCACCATGTTGGGTGCTGGTTTTATCGGATTGGTCGTTGGAATTGTTTCCTACAAACAAATGCGTGATCGCCCTAGCGTTTCGCTCTGGTCTGATATCAAGGCCGCGTTCCGCGGGGAACTCGGTGCTATCACTGGCGTAACTCACACTGGTATTTTCATTTCGTTTGAAGGCGGAGAAGGTTCCGGGAAGTCCACCCAAACTGAACTCCTCAAGAAACATTTAGAAAGTGTTGGCGAGACCGTCACTCTTACGCGCGAACCGGGTGGAACACCGCTTGGTAATCAACTGCGAAAAATACTTCTCGATAACGCCACTGGTGCAATCAGTCCACGCGCCGAAGCCCTGATGTATGCCGCTGATCGCGCCCACCATGTTTACTCACTTATTCGCCCCGCGTTAGAACGCGGCGAAGTGGTCATCACAGATCGCTACTTGGATTCATCCATCGCCTATCAAGGCGCTGGACGCGTGCTCCAACCCGCGGAAGTTGCCCGCATCTCTCGCTGGGCCACGGAATCTCTCACGCCTGTTCTTACTGTCATCTTGGACCTTCCGGCGACAGTTGGTCTAGGTCGCCTTAAGTCCCAGGACCGCCTGGAATCTGAACCCCTCGCTTTCCACGAGCGCGTACGTCAAGAGTTTCTCAATCTCGCGAACGTCGACCCCGAACGATTCTTCGTAGTGGATGCCACTCAATCAAAGGAAGCAATTCACGAACAAATTGTGGAGCGGGTCTCTCATCTCGCCTCGTTGAAAATCAATCAGAATAAGAAAACCAAGAAATAACTCATGTCTGTCTTCGATGAGCTGATAGATCAAGAAGCGGTTGTTGCGACCTTAAAGGCCGCGGTAACGGCTTCAAAGATTGATAATTCCGAATCCCAGGAAATGACCCACGCCTGGCTTTTCACTGGCCCACCGGGCTCTGGACGGTCAAACGCCGCTACTTCCTTCGCGGCGGCACTCGTTTGCTCCGATGGTGGATGTGGCACCTGCATCGATTGCGCAACGGTTAAAGATGGGACACACGCGGATGTCGAGTCGATGCGGACCGAAGGTCTTTCGATCAGGATTGACGGTATTCGTGAACTTGTTCTTCGCGCATCGTGGTCACCATCGGTTGCTAATTTTCGCGTTGTAATTATTGAAGATGCAGATCGACTAACAGATTCAGCGGCGAACGCTTTGCTCAAAGCAATCGAAGAGCCCAACCAGCAAACAGTCTGGTTGTTATGCGCGCCTTCAACAACCGATGTTTTGCCCACCATCCGCAGCCGCACGCGTGCAGTTCTATTACGCACGCCATCAATCAGCGCTGTGGCAAACCTTCTCACCCTAGAAGGCATCTCTCCCGCTCTCGCACATTTTGCCGCAAGTGCATCACAAGGTCACGTGGGTCGCGCGCGTTATTTGGCAACCAGCGCGTCGGCACGGTCACACAGAGAAGAGATTCTTAAATCAGTATTGAGCGTTCGCGATATAGCTTCAGCTTTTAACGCAGCTCAAAATCTCATCAATGCAGCAAAAGCCGATGCCGAGCAAGAAGCGGAAGCTCGCAACGAAAAAGAAATTCAAGCACTGAAAGACGCCTGGGGAACACAAACCACCAAAATTTCATCCACGAATACAAAAGCCATCAAAGAGCTGGAAAAAGATCAGAAATCCAGAACGACTCGAATGGTCCGCGATTACATGGACCGCGCCCTGCTGGATATAGCCACTCTGTATCGAGATGTGATGCTTGTTCAGTCTGGACAACAGGGTGACCTTCTCAATTCAGATTTGGCAACAGAAATCAAAGCCGTAGCAATAGCCACCCAACCAGCCGCGACAGTGGTCAAGCTTGAGGCCATATTGGCCGCCCGCGTAGCCCTTGGCCACAATGCCGCCCCATTGCTGACCGCAGAATCGTTGATGCTCCAGCTCAAGTAGTTGGTAAAAACCACCCCACCAGATACGGCATTATTTCCCCATGCGCCTAGACCATGTCTCTTACGTTGCGTCCCATGACCAAATTTCTGATGTTGTTCAAAGAATCGGTTCTCAAATTGGCACAGCCTTCGTAGACGGTGGTATTCACCCACAATTCGGAACGCGTAATTTCACCGCGCCACTCTTGAATGGGCAATACATCGAAGTCGTGTGCGCGCTAGACCACCCAGCAGCGGGGAAGACACCTTTTGGACAAGCTGTGACAAAAAAAGCTGCCGAAGGTGGCGGTTGGCTTACTTGGGTCTTTTCGACTGACGATATTGATCCAATCGAAAAAGCAATCGGTCGACCTGCAATAGAAGGTCACCGCCGCCGTCCGGATGGAACTGAGCTACGATGGAAACAAGTTGGTGTGAAAACTCTTCTCGAAGATGCGGATCAACCTTTCTATATTCAATGGCTATCTAACTCCCACCCAAGCACAGATGGTTCACCACGCGCCTCAATTCTTTCAATGACTTTCTCGGGATCGAAAAGAGCGATAAACCCAGCAGACAACCTTTCTAACGAGAAGCTTGAAAATTTGCCGACAATCAATTTTGACGAAGGTCAAACGTCGGACCAGGTAGCAGGTATCGAAAGTATTACATTTCAATTGGGTACAGACAGCATCGCAATTAATTGAATTGACATGAGACATTCGATTTCAAGGATAATACGCTCGGTATTGGGGCTCGGTTCAGAGAGCCACGGCGGAGTATCCCTAAGACGAAGTCTTCGACTTTTGCTTTCCTATAATCCTTTGAGGATTGTGCAAGGCTGGGAGTACATAAAGTTAACGCGCGGACAGTTAAGCCAGGATCTGTTCGTCGCCCTCGAAACTAATTTTAAGCAGAATGGATTCTTCGTAGAATTCGGGGCATCCGATGGGATCACTCTAAGCAACACATATCTGTTGGAAACCGCTCTAAATTGGCGCGGAATCCTAGCTGAACCAGGAAAGTCTTGGACCTCCGCATTGAGGCAAAATCGCGCGGTTAAAATTTCAACAAAAGCCGTATGGAGCGAATCAGCAAAGTCTCTCAATTTCGAAGAATATGCGATCGGAGAACTATCTAGAGTTTCGGACTTGCCCGTGATTGATGAGAATCAATCTCAACGCGTTAATGGAGTGAAGTACCAAGTAGAAACAATTTCACTAAACGATTTATTGGAAACGTTCCAGGCTCCAGATTTGATAGACGTAGTCTCAATTGACACTGAGGGCAGTGAGCTCGAAATCTTAAAAAAATTCAATTTCGATCGCTTCAATGTAAGAATATTCATCATTGAACATGCTTATGGGTCTAATGCTCAAGAAATTCAATCAATTCTTGAACGAAACGGATATGAATTGAAATTGCAAAACTTGAGCGCGTGGGACTATTGGTTTGTGAAAAAAAATAGCAAAAGCCGCAGTCGGGTTTGAGCATGGCCTCTTTAGTGGACGACGAAGGTCTACTTTTTCTTTGGAAGAAGAAGTACGCTCTAAAAGTTACTGGGACTATCCACGTGGGTGCTCATCTGGTTCAAGAAAGATTTTTTTACCAAAAAAATAATTTTGAACCCGTACTATGGGTAGAAGCAATGCCGGAAATTGCGAAAAGCTCTGAAGCGATCTTAAGCCAGTTTGATAAACAAAAGATCCTTAACGCCGTGCTGTGGTCTGCAAATAATGTCGAATTAACCTTTCACCACACTAGCGGCGAGGGTGCATCATCGTCTGCTTTCGATCTCTTTATACACAAGGCGGTTCACCCAAATGTCGAAGTGGTGGATATATTCAAAGTAACTACAACCACTCTTGATTCAATTGTCCCTGAAGATTTTCCGGCAAATCTCCTCATAATGGATACACAGGGTTCTGAGCTTGAAATATTGAAAGGCGGAAAAAACTCGCTGAATAAGATTGACTATATTGTTAGCGAATTATCAATCAAGCAGCTCTACAAAAATGCGCCAAAGCTAGATCAAATCCAGAATTTCCTTCAGCAACATGGCTTCACGTTGGTTGCCGCCGAAATAAACCGAACCGTTGGGTGGGGTGACGGGCTATTCATTCGGACATCGTTCCTTGAAAAGAATGGCTTCTCGAACGAGCAAAAGGCTATCCATTTTGTCGGCCCAAAATATACAGCGGGAACATTTCTTAGAGCGTTCGCAATTCGTACCGGCACACTCGGCCTGTTACACCGGATGATAAATCGGTAACCCCGTGAAAATAATTCAACTGATTGGGCGATTCAACGTCGGCGGAACGGCTAATTGGCTCGCAACGCTGATTCCGGAAATGGAAAAAAGGGGCCACAATCTTTTGCTTTATGCGGGTTCAGTTGCTGACGGTGAAGCTGAGGATTCTAGGTTCGCCCAATTAGGCGGGAAGCGATTACACATGGATTCGCGGAACCTCGCCATCCTCTCTGATTTAATGGCAATCCGATCTTTCCGCAAAGTTCTCAAACACGAAAAGCCTGACATATTAAATACCCATACCGCCAAAGCAGGAATGATCGGCAGAATGGCGGCAATCGGATTGCCAGTGAAGACCGTTCACACGTTCCACGGCCACGTGCTTTTTGGATATCTAAGTCGAACTCAGCGGTATCTCTATGTTCGTTTAGAGGAGTTCCTGAATTTATTCACAGATGCTTATGTCATAGTCGGACAAAGGACAATGCATGACTTGCTCGCAGCTGGAATTGGCACGGCAGACAAAATGTCGGTCATCTATCCTTATGTCGAAAGCGCGGCGCTCCTAAAAATCAAACCACGTTCGCCCGAAAACTTCGTCACTGTGGGTTGGTTGGGCCGGGTCACCGCAATTAAAAGACCTGATCGACTTGTTAAAATCGCTTCTCGTTTGCCAAGCATAAATTTTGTAGTCGGTGGAAACGGAGACTTATTTGCCAGGTATTCTGCGATCAAACTTCCAAACATTAAGTGGCTGGGTTGGACTAGCGCAGATGATTTCTGGACCGAGTGCGACATCGCGTTATTGACTTCAGACAACGAGGGGGTCCCAACATCCTTGATAGAGGCGGCTCTTTCCGGAATCCCCATAGTCGCCACCAATGTTGGGGGAGTCGAGGAAGTGTTTATAGATGGAGAGGGTGGATATCTTGCTGAATCTGACCAGGACTTTGCGAAACTGATTTCTCTCTTAGCCAATGATTCATCGACTCGAATTGCAATGGGGGATTCTGCTCGCACGTTTGCTGTCAAGCGTTTCGGGCTCGAAGAATTCGTTAATTCACACAGTCGGATTTACACTATTAACTAAAGTCTAAAGACCCATTAATCTTGATTGGTTCTCGAAATCAGGAACTGCGGCGCGGACTTCGTCGAAAGTACCAATCTTTTCAATCTTTCCAGCATTCATATATATGACCTTATCCGCATTGCGGATAGTGGAGAGTCTGTGAGCAATCACGATTACGGTTGACTTGCCTTTGAGCGCATTCAAAGAATCCGATATTTTCGCTTCGGTCTCCCCATCTAGTGCGCTTGTTGCTTCGTCAAGGATGATTAGCTTGGGATTTGTGTATAGAGCCCGCGCGATACCCAATCGCTGTCTTTGACCACCGCTTAGCTTAGAACCTCGCTCGCCTACCGGAGAATCTATTCCTAAAGGGAGCTCGGCAACGAGATCGTCCAATTGGGCTCGCTTCAGGGCGGACATGATGTGTTCTGTATCCTGCGGCTCGAATTCATATCCCATGGCGACGTTATTACCGATAGTTCCATTGAAAACGATAATGTCTTGGGGAACGTACGAAATCGCCCCATGATATCGGGCCGTCGCGGCACTTGGTTTTAACCCCGAGATGAGAATCGAGCCTTTATCGGCATCGAGAACGCCCAATATTAAATCGACCAATGTTGTCTTTCCCGCTCCAGACGCGCCTACTATTGCCACAAATTCACCCGGCAGGATTTGTAAATTTAAATCCCGAATTACTTCTTCAACTTTGGATGGATAGCGAAAGTGGAGTCCCACGACCTCTACAGATGGAATGAAATCTAAATGCGAAAAAATCGGCCGGAACTCCGATTCAACCCCCATAGTTGTTGTGTTGATTTCAGCAATCAAATCCAAAGTCGGTTTCGCCTGCCCGAGACTTGACTTAATAGTGACGGCACTTTGTTGGACGCGTAGAACCGCTGGAGCAATTCGCGTGCCCGCAGCTAGAAAGATTGATAACGTTCCAACCGCATGTGTAGCGTCCAAAAAAATGAATTGAATTGCGCTGATCATAAGCGCACCGAGTATCACGCTTGACTCAATTACATACTTGCCGATGAACGGAAGGAAAGTTTGCTCCGCTTCGATATCGGCTAGCTCCGTCCTTCGCTTTGCTATTAGGCTTACATAAAATCCACGCCTATTTGCCACGACGGATTCACGATAAGATTGTAAAACCTCAAAAATTTTTTCATTGCTTTCAATTCCAGCGGCGGCACTTTGATTACCCAAAATTGTCGCGCGTTTATGTACAAGGAAATATATAGCCACTCCAATCGAACTAAATAGGGCAAATGTCGAGAGAGCAATCAGAGGATCGACGACAAGAAGCGACAAAATCATAAGTACCAATAGCGAACCATCTGTCAATATATTTACCAGACTGGCGACGACGCCAAGAGTAATTCTTGCTACTCCTTCAGTGACAGCGTACGCAGTTTGTTGTGTGGTTCTCACTTGAATGGTCAACAAAGGTTGTGACAGCAAGCGCCCAACAAGGGTCGCTGAAATTTTTGCACCTCTGCGGCTGAGAAAAAAGAGCATACGTCTCGTAAAGTAAATTGACGCAACCGTTCTTGAAATCAAAAGTGAAGCTGCAATTGCACCCACAAGCATTGCTTGATGCTGAAATGAGAAATTTTGAAGATGCAAGAAATTTAATACTTCCGATACGCGACTGCCAGGACCGCGTGATTCAATCCCGTTTACTGCAAGAGCTCCAAGCACGCCGACAAGCGCGATACCGGCCAAATCCAACACTCCAAACGCAATTTGGAGAAACACAATGATGAACAATTTCAATTTGTCACCCTTGTCAAGCACGCTTAAAGATCGAGCGACCACACTATGCTGGAAGTTATTGCGATAATTCTTGAGCACTTAGTTCACCTTTGCTTGGGAACCCTACTTTAATCTATGCATTACGCTCAAATACGATTCTCGGACGATGGCGGGATAAATTCGATAAAACCCAGGAATTCGGACCAAATCGCGCGTCGGCACAATCAAATTTAACATCGCCAACTTCAACCTCCATCCCCCGTGTAGAAGGGCGGTTGTGGTCTGTTTAGCCAACAAACGGAGCGCAAAATTCTTCGATTTAAAGTCTTCTTTTTTCAGAAACCCCCTGAGCACCTGAACAGATTTTAGCAAGTCATTCAAAGCATCCCTGTTGTCGACGAGATGTCCAGCTCCACCCCAGAAATATGAATAAAGAATTTCATTAACAACTTTAATTCTCCGCCCAAAGGGATTAGTAGACAGTAGAAAAATTTGATCCTCCGCCATTCGAAAATCCTCGAAAGAGAGCCCGGAAAAAGTTTCTATTCGGAAGAGAAATCTCCACAATCCCGGGTAGGCAACAAGGTCATTTTCGACTGACGCAACCCCTTCACTTCGGAAATATATTGGGGTGATTGATCCATCCACATCACTTATCTTTTCGAAAGCCCCCACGATAATGTCACTTTCTGGGTTCTCTTCTATGGAGCGAAGCGCTAAGTGCCAATTGGGAATATCGTCGCTATCCCAAAATGCCACCCAATCACCTATGGCATGGTGCAGCCCAAAATTTCTTGCCTTGCCTGGAGCCCCAAAGAAACCCGAGTACAACTCAATATTTTTGCTTTTGCATTTTTCTATGATTACTTCAAGTTCTTCGAGGCAATTCTTTCCCGTTAGGTCACATATCAATATGACTTGGACGGCTGCAGAATCTAAAGAAGTTAACCATTTCTCTAAAGCGCCAAGCCGACCGCCCATCTCTCCGACAGGGATGACCGCGGATAAGCAAATACTCGACATTCTTTGCACCGTCACCAACGGAATCAGACCTTGATTGAACTAACAGAATCGCTTTGAGTTACGTAACTCTTGCGTGTGCGGAGGATTCGGAATTTCCTCGACGCACTCAAAGTCGCAAAAAGATTATCAATCGGCATAATTGGTTCGATATTGCTGGCGGAAATCAATTTGGCAAAATTTTTCGAAACGACGTAAAAATGACATCCTGACTTAAAATTGTCGGTTACAAAATCTCGCCTGTATTCGGATCCATTTCTCACGACACGGAGTCGATGTCCAACCTTTTTCTTTAAATAGTTATTTTTTTTACTTGCCAAATACAGAGCATGGCAAAAGTCTCCCTCCCAATCCTGTAACTTAATCAAAATTTTATCCAACAACATATTATTCAACCAACCAATTTGGAGAACATCAAAATTAATATCAAACACAGCATCTAACTGCCTATGCAGCGCTTTTAAGTTAGTGATTTGAAAATCGTCTTCTACAATAATTCCAAAATTGTTCGGCGCAGCTGCAATTTTTCTAATTGCTTCCATGTGAGATTGAAAACACGCCTCAGCTGGCATCGATAGGAACGGATTTGCCTCATCGAGGCTACTTGCATCGATGGCTTCAATTCGATGAAATCCGGTATCGAGGCTCTGAAACATTCTCTGCGCAGCCGCTAAACGATCAGGACGGGATTGTAAGTTAATTAAATAGTAGTCGAGACCAGGGCGAACCACCATTGGGGATTTACCCGAACTTTTCATTGGGCGATTGTACGTGTTGAAAACTGTATAATCGGTGAAAATGATGCCAAAACGACAGAATGGAACTCTCAAGCGAAATGTCGACGAGTACCAACAAGACGGTCATACTTTCTTTGACTGGCGGATTGGGTAACCAACTTTTTCAATTAGCCGCGGGATTAAATGTTGCCTCGGGTGGTGAAGTCGAGGTTGAGTGGGATCTTGGCCTTCCCCGCTTAAATCAATACGGGCAACCCGACATTTTCGATTTCAAGCTTCCACAAAGCGTTTCTCTTCGAAATCCAACTCGTCCATCTGTGATAACAAGAAAAACGTTTTCAGTTATGCGTCGAATTAATGTCTCGAGTAAGAAGTACCGCGACCTTCCGGGAATGTCATCACTCCAGTATTTAACAAGTTTTGTGATGTTCCCTTACCTGAAAACATTCGCTCGATTTGAGGCCGCGCGCGGGGTTGGCTTTACCGACCTAAACGCAATTTCGAAAAAAATATTTCTAACTGGCTACTTCCAGTCATATCGTTGGGCGTCTGACATAAACACAAAACAATTTCTTGACGCAATAGAACTTCAAAACCCAAGCGAAAAATGCACACGACTAATAGAGCGCATCGGTAAAAATAATCCAATAATTATTCACGTGCGGTTAGGCGATTATTTAAATGAAAAAACTTTTGGCATTCCTGATTCTCAGTATTACAGAATGGGAATTGAGCACTTGCTCGTAAAATACCCGGATCGACCCTTATGGGTCTTTTCCAATGATGTTCCAATGGCCAAATCCTATTTACCTCAAGAATTCTCAGACCGGTACACCTTTGTGGATGATTCGGGACTATCTGCATGTGAGACTCTTGAAGTCATGCGACATGGATCTGGATATGTGATTGGAAACTCAACCTTTAGCTGGTGGGCGGCTTTTTTAGCAAAAGACAAGTCCGCATCAATTGTCGCCCCTTCGCCATGGTTCCAATTTCAAGAGAGCCCAAAAGAAATCACCCCGCCCGATTGGCATTTAGAGAACGCTTGGAATTCCAACTAATCTCTTTTTCGGTACTCTTTACAACTCACCGCCTCGGTGGCTCAGTGGTAGAGCAGCCCACTCGTAATGGGCAGGTCGCCGGTTCAATCCCGGCCCGAGGCTCCGATTAAAGCAGCCTATTGAAAATAAACATTCATTCCCAGGCCTATCGTCTTTTCATGACTCAAAAAACCTTGTGGGATCTGCGAGCATTCATCCAGACATAAAATCATCTGCGGATTTTTCATGTAAGACGAGAACGTCGTACCGGGATTCATGGCCCACAAAGGATATTCCCAGGAGTTCTCATTTTCCCTTAATGCAACTTTTTTTATACCTTTTTTGTCAATTAGAGAAGCAAGTTCTCGATATTCGGCGAACTTTTGAGGTTGCAAATTAAAATATTGAGTGGTGCCTGAGACATTGATAAATGGTTCCTTAATCAAACCCCTGTCCCCAGACATCAATAGGAAGACTGCGCTAAAGAGAATTGAGATTGCAGCTGCCGTCTTCAAGTACGGACGAAACAATTTCACTTCCATTGGTGAAAAAGTACAAGAAATGACAATAAAGCTGAAGGTGAATCCTGAAATAAAAATGCGATTTGGCCAGTTTTGCCACTCTACTAAGAAACAGTAGGACAAAATTGAAGAAGAAAATATCAAAAATCGAATCCAATATCGTCGATAAAGGCAATAACAACAAACCGCTATAGCAATGATTGCCCAAATTGTATTCGGAGCGGAATCTTCGTTCAGAGCAAAACCGGCAGTGTGAAAGTCCGGCCAATATTTACTGTGAGGAAAATCTAAATGCTTGAGAATTCTTCCAACGTCGCTCGCGAGACTAAGAAACAAATTATTCAAAGAATGTAATTTTGGTTGCCCCACATTTGAATAAAATAGTCCGACAATCCTGATAATAAACAGCCCAGGGCTAAACGCCATTTTCAAAATAGAAAATCCACCGGCATTTGCCACAGACGCCGGACCGCTAAAGGACCCAAAGGCGGATCGGTTTCGTAGCAACCAGGGTAAGTTAATGCATAACCCAAAAACAATACCTAAACCGAATTTCAAATTTACGGCTGACCGTATCTTTCGCACCGCAGTGGGGAGAAAAACGAATCCAATCAATGGAATTATGGAAGTCAATTTAATGCCAGCGCCGATTGCAATACCCAGGATCGGGACAAAGGCGAATGGATTAAATTCAGATAAAAGCAAGGCGACACCGGCGAACGCTGTCGCGGAAGCCCGCAGATCAACCTGAGTCGTTGTGGCTTCTAATACAACGATAGGGGCAAGTGATAATGCGATGCAGCTATCTCGAACCATGCTAGAAACGCCGAATCTTTTTAGAATAATCACTATTGATATTTCCAGGATAACGAGGGAAGTTATCGAAAAAAGAGCGTCGAACTGGTCGGTTCCAAACACGGTTCGAGGCACCATCGACAAGTAGTCGCCGAACGGCGGCATCCAATTCTGTCGGCTTATATCAGTGGCGTAAACAGAGACATTGTGTTGCATCAGCCAGTGTTCGATACGCGGCAGGTGATATGTCATTGAATCCCAATTGTTGGGCTTGTACAACACCGCCGCCAAAAACGCTAAAAAATTAATAAAGATAACGCCGACTAATACAACCGAGTGTCGGGCTTGGGCAAAAATTGATTTTAAGGGGGTGGCGCGGGCGGCAAGAAATATAAATATTAGAAGCGCAGGCGTGAAAAAAATTCGGCACCATAACATCGTTAAACAGTTCGCGGCTGAGAGCACCTCAACAACAGTCACACAGTATGAAACTAGAATTAAGTAGCTGAAGAGAATCACTTCAAATCGACGATAATTCCTCAGATTAGATATCCAAACTGGAATTTTTTGCCACTGGAGCATAGAGTAAGTTTAACGCCCGCTTGCACAAGGCTGTGGATTTACTACGGGTATATGTGACAGAATTCTTGATGTGAGAAGCCCACGCTTTACTATCGGTTTTTGGCTAGCTCATTTTTCAAGAAAGTCTATGAAAATCTTTTTCAATCGCCCCGGAGAAACTATCGGCGGTCGGATCATATTGTCTGTATATCCAAACTCAATTAATCGTTTGGCTAAGGGAAAAGAAATACTTTTGGTTTCTGGGACGAACGGCAAAACCTCGACCACCAAATCACTTACCCAAATCGTTTCCTCCCTCGGGAAAGCAACTTCGAACAAAACCGGCTCTAATCTCAACTGGGGTGTGGCAAACGCGTTAATGAATCACACGCCCTACGCTGTCTTAGAAGTCGATGAGCTCCATTTACCAAACGTCATTGCCGAAACAAATCCCAAAGTGGTCTTGTTGTTGAATCTGACCCGCGATCAACTCCACCGAATGCACGAAGTAAAACGCGTCGCTGACCGTTGGCGTGACGCCTGCACTAAAGCGGCAGACACAACATTTGTCATTGATGTTGACGACCCCTTTCTCAATTACGCAACCCAATCAGCTTCACATGTAGTCAAGGTGAGCTTCGGCGGGCGTCGACATCCTGACGGCTCGGTATGCCCGTCGTGCGGAAAGTATTTGAATTGGAACCGCGGCACTTACGACTGCTCATGTGGGCTTAACAATAAAAGCGCTAATCAGACTTTCCCTGATGGTTCGGCAGGTTATCGAAATGCGGTGCTCGCAAACATTGCCGGTGAAGTCATGGGTGCTAAGCCGTTTGAGATAGATGAAAAGGCCTTGGAACGAACAATCACCAAGGAAATAGGTAGGTCCACGGCGACGATCCGCCTAACAAAGAATCCCGCATCATGGACCGAAGCTCTTCGCGGAGTGGATTCAAATAATGTCGTTCTCATTCTTAACGCACGCCAAGTAGATGGACTCGATACATCGTGGCTCTGGGATGTTTCTTACGCATCGCTCAAAGGCAAGAGGGTGGTTGTGTGTGGTGAGCGGGGATTGGATATGGCATACCGCTTACACGTAGAGGGCATAGAAAACACCTTGGTTGATACTCTCGAAGAGGCAATGTCCGAATTTCCTTCGGGGTCGAAAGTCTCTGTTCTTGCGGCTTACACCGCCTTCTTCGCATTGGCCAGCAAATGAGCACGTCGTTAAAGATTGTGCGTATCCACAACGAACTCCTAGGTACTTATGGAGACCAAGGGAATGCCGATGTATTGGCCTTTCGAGCTAAAGCTCGATCTATAGATGCTCATATTCTTGATGTGTCCTATCTCGACGTTATGCCTACTGATGGTGATATCTATCTAATGGGTGGTGCGGAAGATGCCGCACAACTGCTTTCACTTGAGGCACTACAGCGCGATAACAATCTTCAGGCCGCTGTAGAGCGCGGCGCCGTCCTCCTAGCGATTTGTGCTGGGTTTCAAATCATCGGCAACTCGTTTGAAGCATCGGGCAAAAAAGTCGCTGGACTGGGATTGCTAAATATCGATAGTGCATCCGGGGCAAACATTGGAAAGAAGCGCTTCGTTGGGGATATCAAAATTAAATCTGATGTGGTCGGTTGTGAATTAACAGGCTTTGAAAATCATGCTGGCTACACAACGCTCGGCGCGGGAGTCCACCCGCTCGGATCTGTTGTCGTCGGCCACGGTAATGGCGATGATAAATATGATGGAGCGGTATCGGGAAATATCTTTGGTACATACCTTCA
>CAIUHB010000103.1 GCA_903898855.1 uncultured Actinomycetes bacterium
ACCTGCCCATCTGGATATAAAAAGAAGTGAATATGAAAAAACTTGGTGGGATTGCCCTGCTTGTTGTCACGTGTTTAACTGGGCTGACCGTTCCTGCTAACGCGGGTAACGACACAAGCTGGATCCCGACAGACGTTAACTATTCTGAGCCGACTGTCCACTCCTTTGCGTTTACGGACAAACTCCCTCTTCCGCAAGAACATTCTGTCCTTATTGGGTATGTCAATCCGAATTCAGTGGTTTGTAAGTCCACGTCGGATCCAGCGTGCTCGGGTAGTACAGAGTTCACTTACGCCTCTGTGTTGAAAGTTTGTACGACTTCTTCGGATACGGACTGCATTTCGCAAGTCAATGCGATTGACGCAAACGGTAATTCTTCGCCGGCAACGTTCACGCAGTACACCGTTGACAATCATTTAAATGCGTTCCCTGCTGATCCAAAGTTGGGAATCCCTCAAGGTTCGATGCCGAGTATTTGGTCCATCCCAGGCGCCCCGCACGCCTCCGGCAGTGATTACGCGGTCTTCGCCGGTATCAGTGGAGCGGTGGACCAGTACGGCCGCGAGAATTCCTCTGGCGGCACCATGCAGTTGGCTCTTATTCCGGTAGTGCTTAAAGACTTTGGCAAGGGTCATCAGAGCATCTCGACTGGATGGAGCCAGGCGATACCCGGCATTTATTACGACTACTGCGCAACGTCACAAGAGAGTGGCAAGGCAACGTATCCTGATTGCTCACACGCGAATGGTGAGTCGTGTCTGTTTTCCACTGTGAATCAGGGCATGTGTTACGCGGAAGAGCCGTTTGGTACCGTTCAAAAATTTAACGTTCAACTCCGTTTGTCCAAAGAACCCACGGGATGGATGCATGGTCGAATGGTTGATCCGTCGATAAGCATCTCGAAGATTCCGAGCGGTGGCGTGAATTTATCGGTCACGGCCGGCATTTCGCGCGTGCCGATGGTGTACCAAACAGGCCCATGGGCCTCGCTACCCGCAAAGATTCAAGACCTGTGGGTGACGTGTAATCAAGACCCAGAGAGGTGCGGTCCTTATTGGTTAGCGCGTTCCCCAGGCGCGATATCCGATTACAACCAACTCGATACGACACTCTCGGGCAATGCAGGAATTAACATGATCAGATACATCAATGCATTTGGGCAATTGCCGTTGGAGATAATGTCGAGTATTGCACCGCTGATTGGCGACAAGTCTCAGGCTATGAGTTCAACGTGGTCGGTGCGCACATTGACGAGTGCGGAGATGAACGGTGCGACTAAGTGTTTTACGAGCACGCCAGGTATCAAAGGAATTGTGACCACGAATTCGACTACTTATTCGGCCGGTCCGCCGGCGTTTACTGATGGGTCGCTGAACTACAAGGTCGCCTCTCCACACTACGAACCCGATGGCACAACGCCGTTTAAGGGCAACTACAACCTTGTTATGCGTTCTGACGTAGCGCGATGCATTTATGGCTTCTCCAAGGCGCCGATCAGTGCGACGATTTCGGTTACCGGTGGTGATGGAACGGCAGAAGTCGCGACAACCGTGGTCGGGGAGTCGGACGGGTGGTTGCACTTGGCGGCAAATAACTTTGAGTTCTCGTCACCCACTATTCAGGTCAAGTTGACTCAGGCTGGTGCGACGACAAGGAAGACGACTTCTGCAAAAACAATCAACTGCGTGAAGGGCAAAATCACCAAGACTGTTACCACGGCTACCTGCCCGACTGGCTACAAGAAAAAAATAGTCGTTCCGCTGAATCGATAATGGCGATCCTGAGGTAGCCGCTAAGCACTTGCAATCTGTATAGATTTCTATATAGTTTGGCCATGAGCAACATTTCGCCCTATGCAGAGCGCTTATCCGTCACAGAAGCGGCACAGCTCGGAATTCCGGCTGTCATTCGCACGGCGAACTCGGGCCAAGACGTTGTTATTGAAAACCGCGGAAAGCCACAGGCGGTAGTTGTGAGCATGGATCGTTTAGCGGAACTAGAAGAGTTTGAGAGAGATTTACAGTCTGCCGCACTTATCCTCAGCAGAGCGGCAACTGACAATGGCAACCGTACGGATTTAGATAAAGTGATGGCCACATTTGGATTTGATCCAAAAGAAATTCGAGCGGCCGCAGCCAAAGAACTTCGCGCTTCACGTCGGAAGAAATAAATATTTGCCTGGGAAAGGCCAAATTAAGTCATGCCAATCGTTCGATTCATTGATGCTGCGATTGATGACCTTCGAGCGCTAAATAAAAAAGATCCTCAGATTCTCGGACAAATCTTTAAAAAATTGGTGCTCCTGGAAATCAGTGCGGATGCGGGTCAGCCGCTAGCGGGACCACTCAGCGGATACCGGAAGTTGACTGTCGGAAATCGCACATGGCGCATTATTTGGCGGTTATTCAAGGAATCGAATGGTCAAATGGTTATTGAAATAGCCGAGGTGTGGGCAATTGGCGCTCGTAGTGATGATGAGATTTATAAAGAGATGAAGAGACGATTATCAAAGTCAAAGCCTTCTCCGGCTACTAAATCGCTCGAGCAGGTCATTGAGATATTAGATAGGTCGAGAAAAAAGCAATAATAAATCCGGATTGCAGAGAGAGTCACCTGAAGTGGCTGGGGACGGGATCGAACCGTCGACCTCACGATTTTCAGTCGCGCGCTCGTACCAACTGAGCTACCCAGCCTTGTTATAGAGATCCTTCACACTGGCACAGACAACGATGCGCAGTTAAGAACAACCGCGACCCAGACGGGACTTGAACCCGCGACCTCCGCCGTGACAGGGCGGCGCGCTAACCAACTGCGCTACTGGGCCTAACCTAACTTGCACTCGTATCACCACGGTTAGACCGTGCAATCGAGCTTGATAAGCGTAGTGACCTTTTAGAGCCCCTACTGCCTTACCGTGCCCCCAACGGGGTTCGAACCCGTGTTACCGCCGTGAAAGGGCGATGTCCTAGGCCACTAGACGATGGGGACCTTGGAAGGAGAAGGGTATCGGACTTCTAGAGCCCCTCAAAACGGATTAAAAGGGGCGGAAATAGCGGGAGAATTGGCCCATGGCCTTCATTTCCAACTGCACCGCAGACGTCATCGCCAAGGCGGCGCAGGCGTTGAAGGATGGCCATTTGGTGGCATTCCCGACCGAGACGGTCTATGGATTAGGCGCGGATTCACAGAGCGCGGATGCAGTCGCAAAGATTTATAAGGCGAAGGGTCGCCCTGCCGATCATCCGTTGA
>CAIUHB010000104.1 GCA_903898855.1 uncultured Actinomycetes bacterium
CCGTGAGTCTTGCCGAAAGTATGGCCACCAGCAACGAGCGCGACAGTCTCTTCATCATTCATCGCCATGCGAGCAAAAGTTTCGCGAATATCGCGAGCCGAGAGAAGTGGATCTGGGTTTCCGTTAGGACCTTCTGGGTTAACGTAAATCAATCCCATCTGTACTGCAGCAAGTGGATTTTCCAGGTCGCGATCACCGGAGTAACGCTTGTCATCTAGCCACTTATCTTCTTTGCCCCAGTAAGTCTCATCTGGCTCCCACGCATCTGCGCGACCGCCCGCAAAACCAAATGTCTTAAGTCCCATTGTTTCTAGCGCGACATTTCCAGCAAGAATCATGAGATCTGCCCAAGAAATTTTCTTTCCGTACTTTTGCTTAATCGGCCAGAGCAGACGACGCGCCTTATCGAGGTTGACGTTATCTGGCCAGCTGTTGAGTGGTGCAAAACGTTGCATTCCTGCTCCGCCGCCACCGCGACCATCGAAGGTGCGATAGGTACCAGCGCTGTGCCATGCCATACGAATAAAGAATGGGCCATAGTGACCATAATCTGCTGGCCACCAATCTTGGGAATCGGTCATTAAATCTGCAAGGTCTTTCTTCAGCGCCTTGAGATTGAGTGATTTAAATTCAGTTGCGTAATCGAAATCTGGATCCATGGGATCTGCTTCAACTGCATTTTGAATCAAGACTCGCAAGTTGAGTTGATTGGGCCACCAATCGCGATTCTGAGTCGATTCATTATTGAGTTTGGCACCGGTAAATGGGCACTTAGCTTCTTCGGTCATGGTTCCTCCAGCTGGTAATCACGGACGAGAGTCAGGCCTTAATCGTAGCCAGAGATGGGAAGTATCTATAGAGGTAGCCAGCCAGCCAGCGCCTAATGAGACGGAGATAACCTGCCTGTGCGCTCTAGAATGTTGTAATGGAACTGGATTTGCCGGAGCTAAAGGCACAGTGGAATTTAGTCCTCGACCTCTTATTGGCCCAGGATCGCATCGCCTGGCTCGCTTTCTTTGATGCCAGATTAGTTACCCTGGAAGGCAATCAACTCACCCTCTCCTTCGCCGATAGCGAGAAATTCGGCGGACAACATGATTTCGCCGCGGTTCGCAAACCCGAACATATTTCTAAGTTAGTGGCGGCGATTAAAGAAGTTACAGGCGAAGATTTAGTTATTCTTGAACGATGAAGAAGCTAATAACCCCAACACTTCTTCTTGCGCTGATTCTTAATCTCTCCTTTACCTTCTCCGCAAACGCGCTACCTACTACCGGTCCCGGCAACCGAATCCACGGCATCGATATCAGCAGGTGGCAACATCCGGGTGGTAAGCCCATCAATTTCACCAAGATGTATCGATCCGGAGTTCGCTTCATCTGGATTAAAGGCGCTGACTCACATGACCCAGCTGATGCAACGGCATTTAAGTATCTAAAAATCGATCGACCAGCGGCGCAAACGGCGGGCTTGTATACCGGCGTTTACTACTACGCATACCTGCCAGATTCCACAGATAAAAATTTTGTTATCGCCGATGCAAAGGCCCAAGCGCAGAAAGCTATTTGGCGATTGAGTTCAATCGGTGGCTACACCACCCGGGATTTGCCGATTGCACTAGATATTGAAAATAATTGCGTACGCCCGGCGCCACATGGAAATTGTGCCAGGTATACCTCTAAACAACTTGTCACGCTCTGGACCCAGACCTGGCTCGATACCGTTGCTGGTGCCACCTCCAAGAAGCCGATTGTCTATTCATATGCAGCCTTCCTGCAAAACGCCATGATGCGCACAACCTCGTTGACGAAATATCCACTCTGGATTGCTGCATATACCAAGACACCTGCCACAAGTTCGCCGGGCACCAAAGTGGTCGGATGTTTTGCACATGCGTGGAGTAAGGCAAATTGCTCTGCCCAATGGCAGTTCTGGCAATACACCTCTTGTGGAATTGGCGCGAAGTACGGAGTACCGAGTGATCGAGTTGATTTAAATGTCTACTCGGGCAGCGATCAGATGTTCTACGCACTTACTGCCGGAACCTGGGAACCAGATCTCTCGGACCTTTTACCCGTTAACGAATCCACAACAATTCAATTAGTCAGCTCATCGATAACTGCCACCGATAAACCAGCGACATTCGTAGTTGATGTGTTTAGACCTGATGGCACTCCGGTAGTTACAGGAGATGTCTCCTTCAAAACCTCCGATAGCTCAACGGTAGGTGCGATTCAAAAAACCATTCGTTCTGCAACCGGACGTTGGTCCTTAAATATCACTTCGCTCAAAGCTGGCTTTTATCAAGGCGTCGTTGAATTCGCAGATCCAACTGGCACTCATGCAACATCTGATTACCCAGTTCAATTCGCCGTAGCCCAAGGCGCAATTCCAACACCTTCGCCATCTCCCTCACCAAAGCCCTCGCCTACGCCTACCAAACGACCAAAACCAGTTGATTACTGCGCGGGACAAATCC
>CAIUHB010000105.1 GCA_903898855.1 uncultured Actinomycetes bacterium
CCTAATTTCTCAAACATAATTAATTATCTAACTTTTTATTAACGGAGTCACTTTAAGGAAAATTCATGCGTAGAATTCAAAGCATGGAAGCGGAAAAGAAAGCCTCTAAACCCACGGCTCCACTTATTCCGGTAAAGACAAGTGATGAAGCTGATGAACGCGAGTCACAAGGAAATTCACGCGACGCAGAAATCGCAGGAGATCGCCCACCTCATCACGTAGGTTAGTGGGAAATCGCTTTAGGGTAGCGGCGCTGGTGGCGGTGGAGCTGAGTCAGGAGTCCGAGTAGGCGCATTCGCTCGTGAGTCATTTTTGTAAAATCCCGAGCCCTTGAAAACGACGCCAACGTTGCTATAGACCTTGCGAATCTCACCCTTGCACTTTGGGCATTCGGTAAGTGCGGCTTCGCTAAAGGATTGAACGACCTCGAATTCGTGTCCGCATGCAACGCAGGCATATTCATAGGTAGGCATAGCGAGTATTGTAAAGCACGTGAAGCAGATGAGCAGAACCAACCTCAAGTCAGCGCTTGCACTTACTTCGAGCGGACTTTTCCTACTAATTGGGTTAATCACTCCCGCCTCGGCAAATACTCTGGCGAGTACATCGCCTGCTGCCAATGCAGTTCTAACGGTGACACCTAATGCCGTCAGCGTTACAGCGACATCACCGCTCATCGATCAAGGCAATTCTGTTGTTGTTACCGATCCATCAGGTGTGGAAGTTGATGATGGCTCGCTTGCCGTAAATGGAACTACCGCCGTAGCAGGTATGAAACCACTCACCACAAGTGGCATCTACACAGTTACTTACACTCTGCTCGCAGATGGAGATACTCCATTAACCGGCAACTTCACTTTCACCTTTAACGCACCTGCAGCAATTTCCTCACCGGCACCTTCCACAGCTCCATCTACTGGTGCAACATCGGTTGCAACCACAGGAACAAGTGGCATCGTTATTGGATTATTAGTTATGGCTGCAATCGTCGCAGTACTTCTCGTCTGGTATGCGCGCGAAACTTTTGGCGGCAGAAAGAAGAAATCTCGTAAGAGATAAAAATAATGCTGCTTGCATCAGCTGATGGCTTGCCCACAGTCAGTCCTATCGTTTCGGCGCTCCTGCCTATTGTTAAGGATGCCGGCCTCTTTGCTGCGATAACCGCGACTGGGCTTTTGCTAACGATTAGTTTCTTTCTGCATGAAGAACATGGTTCGTTAAATGCAGAAGCGCTTCGCATCAAAAAATTGGCTTCACTGGCTACATTCATCTGGGTATTCACACTTATTGGTTCACTCTTCTTAGAGCTAGCAAACTTATTAGCAGAGCCGCTGCTTAACGCAGCTGACTTAAATAGCGTGCGCTCATTCATTGGGCAGACCGCGCTGGGCAAGAGCTATCTCACCTCGATCATCGCTGCGCTACTGGCACTCATGCTCATCACTCGGGCGAAAAAAGTGGGATCAAGCGTTGGCGCAATGGTGATTCTATTGATTGGCGTTTTAGCGCCGATTTTTCAAAGTCATGCCAGCAGCGCAGGTAATCATGGAATTGCCATTGGCTCGCTAATTTTTCACATTCTCTTTATAACTTTTTGGGTCGGTGGCGCTATCGGAATTGCTGCGATAACGCCAGCTGCGCGCGAAGCCGCATTGCCGCGCTTTAGTGCACTTGCCTTATGGTCGGCAATTATCGTGGCGGCAAGTGGAGCTATTAACGCCTTTACTCGATTGAATTTTCTCAGCGCCTGGTCCAGTTTTTATGCTGTGCTTGTTTTAATAAAAATAGTCCTAACAGCGCTACTGATCTTCTTTGGCGTAAAACACCGCAGATATATCAGCGCCAAGCTCCATGGCACACGGCAAACATTTCAATTACTAACCAGCGAATTACTCATAATGCTGATTACGGTGGCGTTGGGTGGCTGGTTATCTACAGTTCAGCCGCCAGTCTCCAATGCAAGTGCAATCCCGTCTAATGCCCTTCTTATTACCGGTCTAGAAATGCCGAAGCGACCAAACCTCTCACGACTCTTCTGGGAATACATTCCCGATGGAACTTTTCTTGGTTTGTTGCTCTTGGCGACAGCGCTCTATGTAACAGGCGTACTAGTGCTCAACCGACGTGGAGATAAATGGCCAGTGGGTCGTACGATCTCATTTGCTATCGGTGTTGGTGTCGCCGATTATGCGACCAGTGGTGGGCTTGGAATTTATGCGCACTTTGCATTTTCATTTCATATGGTCGCCCATATGTTGTTGGGCATGATTGCTCCAATCGCCTTTGTACTCAGTGCTCCAATAACTTTGGCCTTACGCACGCTGCCGCAAGGCAGAACTCCTGGCGAACGCGGTATTCGTGGATTGTTGCTCTCGTTTCTCAATTCCAAATATGCAATTGTGATCACTAATCCAATTTCGGCTTTAGCGATATTTGATGGCTCACTCTTTATTTTGTATATGACCCCACTTTTCGGTCACCTCATGCAGAGCCATAGTGGCCACCTATTTATGGATATTCACTTCCTAGCAACGGGCTTTCTCTTCTTCCATGTGATTGTGGGCATTGATCCCAATCCACGAAAAGTTCCGCACATTGTTCGCATCATCATGCTCTTCGCAGCGATGAGCATTCATGCCTTCTTCTCAATTGCATTGATGTCCAACTCCGGGCTAATCGATGGCGGCTTCTACGCCTCACTTCATCGATCCTGGCTGACTGACCTGCGCGCTGATCAAAACTTAGGTGGAGCTTTGGGTTGGGCTATGGGGGAGTTTCCGATATTGATCGCGCTCATCGCCACATTTATTCAATGGAGCAGAGCCGATGCTCGGGAGAGCAAGCGGATTGACCGCGCTGCTGACCGCGCTGCTGCGATGGGCGAGGAGGATGAGCTGGCGAAATACAACAAATATCTAGCCTCTTTACAAAGGTTGGATAAAGACGAGAATTAACTTATGGAAGCTCTCTTTGGAAGTGAATACGAGCAGTTGCGTGAAAGCGTACGCGCGCTAGCTGAAAAGAAGATTGCTCCATTTGCGCACGCGGTTGATGAAGAGGCGCGCTATCCCAGTGAAGCCAGTGAGGCGCTCAAGCAGGCGGGACTCTTTGCCGCACATGTCCCCACAGAATATTCCGGTGACGGCGCTGACGCCCTTGCTACGGTCATCATCATCGAAGAGATTGCGCGAGTGTGCGGATCATCCTCGCTGATTCCGGCGGTGAATAAGTTGGGCTCAGTTCCACTTCTATTAGCCGGTAATGAAGCACAGAAGAAAAAGTACCTTCCGCTTCTGGTTAACGGCGCAGGATTTTCTTACTGCCTCTCCGAATCTGGCGCCGGTTCAGATGCGGCAGCCATGACTACCAAAGCAGTTCGAGATGGCGATGACTGGATTATTAGCGGAAGCAAGAAGTGGATTTCCAATGCCGGTGAATCGGAGTACTACACCGTTCTTGCTAGTACTGACCCTTCACTTGGTGCGAAAGGCATTACCGCATTCATAATTGAAAAGAGCGATGCCGGTGTTTCGTTTGGAGCCCATGAGAAGAAGATGGGATTTAGAGGTTCACCCACCCGTGAAGTTTATTTTGATTCGGTACGTATCGCAGATGATCGCAGGCTAGGTGAGATTGGCTCTGGTTTCGCACTCGCCATGAAAACACTCGACCACACTCGAATCACTATTGCGGCCCAGGCTTTAGGTATTGCACAAGGTGCATTTGAATACGCCACAAAATATGCCCACGAGCGCCAACAATTTGGTAAACCCATCTTTGATTTCCAAGGAATTCAATTCATGCTCTCGGATATGGCTATGAATATTGCAGCTGCCAGATCTCTAACTTATGCCGCTGCCGTTAAATCTGAACGTGGCGAAGTTGATCTCACCTTCTTCTCTGCCGCCTCAAAGTGTTTCGCTTCCGATGTTGCGATGAAGGTAACCACCGATGCTGTTCAGATTCTTGGCGGATATGGTTATGTCAGCGACTTTCCAGTGGAGCGCATGATGCGCGATGCCAAACTGACTCAAATTTATGAAGGTACTAACCAAGTTCAGCGCATCGTCATGGCGCGCCATTTAGAAGAGCTTTAAAGCGCGAAGCGAATAATCATCTCTGGAGTTGCGACCGCATCCAGCTTTTGATCGTGAGCCTCAACTGGCATCGCTTCACCGGTAATCTCACCGGCATAAATTAAGCCAACTTTCCAACCATGTATCTTTGCAAGTGCCCGATCATAGGAACCGCCACCTTGGCCCAGACGAAATCCGCTCCGATTAACATGAAGAGTGGGAACAAATACTGCATCGATGCTTGCGGGGTCAACGGGAGTCGTGGCCACGGGTTCGAAAATCTTCCCCTTTTTCTTTAGCGATTTTTGCTCGCCATCCCATCGGTACCAAAGTAGATCCTTATCACTTTGCATTACTGGTAAGACCAATGTGATTCCTCGCTTGAGGATTGCTTGATTCAAATCCGCAGTTTCGGGTTCAGTGCCATAGGAGATGTATGAGGCAATAACTTTAACTCCAGAAAATTCAGTGCTCTCTAGAATGTGAAGCCAAGATCCAGGGATATAACGAAGTTCGCGCTCCTTCCGGTAATGGCTGCGTAGCTCACTCTTGCTTTCTCCCTGAAGTTCCATAGAAATACGGTATCTAAGAAGTAGGGTTTAGTCATGGACCAACAAATCAGCGATGTAAGCACTGAGGAGTTGCTCGAAGCGCTACTCGAGATCGCCGAACCATTGGCGCCCTTTGATATGCCACTGCTTGATGCTCATGGAGCGAGCTTGGCTGAGGATATTTATGCCGGCGAAGAGTTATTGCTTAAATCAGGGACGAGACTGCGCTCCGCTCAAATCGCACTTGCCGCCTCACTTGGGCTCAACCGCTTGCCCACTCGTCCGCATCCTCGAGTCGTGATTATTTCAGCCGGCGATGATTTGGTGGAACCTGGTCAGCCGCTCTCTAGTTACGAGGATGAGTTTGAGACAAATTCGTGGATGCTCACAACTGCAGTACGAGAAGCCGGCGCAACTGCCTATCGCGTTCACACTATCCCAGAGAATGAAGAGCAACTTAAACTCATAATTGAAGATCAATTAGTTCGGGCCGATCTCATCGTCATCAGCGGTGAATCACACGATGAATCTTTTGAATTAATCACCAGTGTTCTCAATAAGATGGGATCAGTCACGGCTGTTCGACCCCGGATGAGCGATACCGGAGCGCACAACTATGGCCTGATCGGCCCCGATAAAACTCCAGTCATCACCTTGCCGGGCGACCCGGTAGCAGCATTTATCAGCGCCGAAATATTTGTTCGCCCGATGATTCGAACCATGTTGGGTTCAAAAAATATCTTCCGCAATAAAGTTACGGGAGTTATGAAGAACGCGGCAGTCAGCGCAAAGGGCGTTCGATCCTTTGTTCGAGCAACACTTGCTCCAGATGGAACTTCCTATGCCGTAACGGCACTGCCCGATCAGGGCAATCTCCTAGCCCTCTCCAATGCCATGGGCTTAATCATGATTAATGAGGAGCGGGAAGCTTTTGCTATTGGTGACAAGGTCGACGTTCTACTCCTTGAGCGCAGCAACAACTAATAATCATGGCTCCAGAATCGCGCGGAGTATGGCCGCTTAAGTTGCGAGAGGGCGAGCTACTTTTAGCGCCGCTGAAATACCGCCACAAGAAGATCTGGAGCGAAGTTCGCAATCGTAATCGGGAATGGCTTGATCCATGGGAGGCAACCCGCCCCCTCATTGACGGTAAACCTGACTCATTACTCGCTCTACCTTCCTACTTTCAAATGGTTCGCCATTACACCGAAGAGGCGCGCGATCTGCGCTCTATCTCGCTGGGAATCTGGATCTTTGAAAATTCACGATTGATATTTATCGGTCAGATAACTCTGGGCGGAATAGTCTTTGGCGCGATGCGGGGAGCCCATATCGGGTATTGGATTGATCAGAAATATGCCAACCGTGGATTAACGACGAGGGCGGTCTCGCTCTTGGCTGATTACGGCTTTACTGAGCTGGCACTACATCGGATTGAAATAAACCTTCGACCAGAAAATGAGGCTTCGGCGAAAGTGGCCCAGAAAGCCGGTTTCATATTTGAAGGAATTCGCCATCGCTACCTTCATATCAATGGGGAGTGGCGAGATCACGCGACTTATGTTCGGGAGAATTCCCAGATCCGCTAATCCATTGGAGGCAGATGTGTGCCCAATTGAATTAGGACATACCGCTCAAATCCCCACCTTTTCACGCTCGAGGATTTATCGTTACCTTCCATGGCCTCCGGTTTTATCTACCTCATCATCCTCGGGATGTGGGTGGCCTATTTTCTTCCGCGCTGGATCTCCTCTCACGATGATTCCTCTGGCCGAACCCAAGAGCGCTACAAGAGTGCGATGCGAACCGTTACTGATAGCGGATCGGCTACCGTGCTTGAACCAACTCAACACATGAGTCGGGAAGCACAAATTCACCAACGTCGAATTATTTTCACTTCAATTTTTGTTTCACTAATTATTGCTTCTGCTTTAACAGCTGCTGGTTTGATCGCCGCACCAATACTTTTAATTCCAGTTTCAGGTCTTGCTATTTACATTGCACATACTCGTCGCCAGATTCGTGTTTCTCAACAGAAGGCACGACGCATCAAGGCGCTCGCAACAATTAGTCAAGCACGTGTTATCACTGAACCAATCGAGAAGATTTCACTGGCTAACCACGCCGAAAGCGTTGAGCATTGGGTTCCGCTATCAGAGCGAACAGAGTCTGCTGGCGTTGTAGTAATTCCAAAAGAGAGCCCATCATGGCAGCCAATTAGAATTCCAGCACCAACATATGTCTCAGCTCCAAAGGCAATCGTTTCGCAGCGAGTTATTGATCTAACGGTTCCTGGTAAGTGGTTAGAAGAGCAGAAGAAGCTCACCGAAGAAGCGTTACCTTCACGCGATGATCTCTTCGATCAAGTATTGGCGGAAGAGGCTGCGAAGAAGCAGGATCGCGCGGTTAACGAATAATTTAGATCCAGGATGGCAGCCACATATGTGCCAACCAGGATTTATAGCTAATTGATTTGCCAATATATAACGGTAAGAAATAGATAAAGCAGAGTGCGATTATTACCAAAAGAGCAATCATTAATACTTTTCGAACTTTTAACTCCCTTTCGCTCTTGCTCCTCACGATAAGTTCGTTGAAGAAATAGGCGATGGCGAGCATGAGAAAAGGCTCAAAGGCAATGGCATAGAAGCTAAACATCGTTCGTTTTTGAAAGGCGAACCAAGGCAGATAACCAGCGCCGACCATTATGAGAATTAGTCCGCTCTTCCACTCGCGCTTTGAGAGCCAATAGCCGAAGAGCAGAACGATTGCGATTGTTGCGCTCCACCAGAGCAGAGGCGTACCTAATCCAAGAACTTCACGCGAACATTTGGCAGCACCGCACGGCGTAGTTTCGTTGTAATAAAAACTGACTGGTCGTCCCATCAGCAACCAACTCCATGGATTTGCCGAGTAAGGATGGGCATCGTGAAGGTTCTTATGAAAATTTAAAATTTCAGAGTGATAATGCCAAAGTGATCGAATGGGAGCTGGAATAAAACTCCAGAAACCGGAGCCATGGTTTGCCCAGGCTCGGTCGTAGCCACGGCGATTGATGAACCAGCCAGTGAATGAAGCCAGATAAATCAGGCACGTAGTGCCGAGATATTGAAGTGCTCGCCCGGGAAGTGAATTTCGAAGCGTGCTAAGTAGTGGGCGCTTCTCTTCAAGCGCCTTATGCGAGCGATAATCTACATAGAGAACAAAGAGGAAAATTGCGATTATGTAATACAAGCCAGTCCACTTAGTGGCAGTAGCGAGGCCAAGAGATATAGCCACTAACCAATGCTTGCTATAGAGAAGCGCTAAGAGAGCACACTGCAACCAGAAAGTTAAGAAGATATCGAGAAGTGCGCTTCGAGAGTGCACCAGGTGGAGTCCATCAAGAATAATTAATAGCGATGCGCTAATACTTACAAAGAAATTATTAAATAGTTTTCTGGCGGTGAAATACATCAAGGCAATTGATGCGCTACCAATGACGGCGGCGGAGATTCGCCAGCCAAATTCATTGAAGCCAAAGAACTTAATGCCGAGTGCAATCAGCCATTTTCCCGCTGGTGGATGGACTACGAAATTTGGAGCGCCATTGCCATTGAGCTCCACGCCATGAAGTAGAAGCGAGTGGGCATCTTTTGCGTAATAAACCTCATCGAAGATGAATCCCTTTATCGCCGCCAAATGCCACAAGCGAAATATCAATCCCACAGCGGCTAAACCCAGAGCAGCCAGCCAATCCCGTTGATCTACCTTCTGCTCGGCCGTCATGGAGTAAGCCTAAAGCCTGAGAGAATTAGCGCATGCTTCTCTTGGCCGCTGCTCCGCTAGGCAATCCGTTGGATGCCTCCGAACACCTCAAGCGCGCCATACTTGCCGCCACCCATGTTGCGGCCGAAGATTCTCGAAAATTCTCTCGGCTCTGTAAGGATCTAGGAATCGTTCATACCGCAAAAGTAATCTCCTTCTTTGAAGGAAATGAGATTGAGCGAATTGATGAGCTGGTCTCGATTTTGAAATCTGGGAGCGACTTATTAGTTATCACTGATGCTGGTTTGCCAGGAGTCAGCGATCCCGGATATCGATTAATAAGAGCGGCGCTGGAATCGAAAATTGAGATAAAAGTTATTCCCGGAGCAAGTGCAGTAACCACAGCACTTTTACTTTCTGGCGCACCGACCGACCGCTTCTGTTTTGAGGGATTTCTACCGCGCACAGGTGGTGCCCGACTCACTACGTTAAAAAAATTGGCACGAGAAGAGCGCACCATGATCTTCTTTGAAGCGCCGCATCGCCTTCCGGAATTTCTCGCCGATGCCGTAACCGCTTTTGGCGACTTTCGCCTTGGCGCAATTTGTCGCGAAATGACAAAGACGTATGAAGAGACGATTCGTGGAACTGCCGGCGAGTTGGCACATTGGGCTGCCACACATGAAGTACTGGGTGAAATTACCGTCGTCTTTCAAGGTTTTGATCCAAGCAGCGAAAGCTATTCGCAAGCTGATTTCATTGAATTGGTACTCGCCAAAGAGAGCGCTGGCATGGCGCGCAAGGATGCAATTGCAGAAGTTGCGCATGAAATTGGAGTTGCCAAGCGAGCGGTCTTCGATGCGATGGTGGCGAGCAAGAGCGCTGCCGTCTCAGATAAGATGTAACCATGGCGGCCAATAACTCTTTCTATTTGACGACACCGATCTATTACGTCAACGACGCCCCACATATTGGACATGCCTACACAACTGTCGCCGGAGATGTACTAACTCGCTGGCATCGCGCAAAAGGTGAGAACGTTTGGTTCCTTACTGGCACAGATGAGCATGGCGAAAAGGTCATGAATGCAGCCGAAAAAAATGGCGTAACTCCACAAGCCTGGTGCGACCGTTTGGTCGAAGAAGCCTGGAAGCCAGTTTGGCGCGATCTCAATATTGCAAACGATGATTTCATTCGCACCACCGAGGAGCGACATGAAGTTCGGGTTCAACGATTCTTGCAAGGGCTAAAAGATGCTGGTCATATCTACTTAGCAAAGTACGAAGGCCCATATTGCATTGGTTGTGAAGAGTTCAAACTTCCTGGTGATTTAGATGATGGAAAGTGCAAGGTCCACGGCCGACCAGTAGAAACCCTGAGCGAAGAGAATTGGTTCTTCCGCCTCTCAGCATTTGTGCCAGCCCTCATCGAGCGTTACACGAAAAATCCTGAGGCCTGCGAGCCAACTAGCGCCCGCAATGAAGTGCTCTCATTTCTACAAGGCGAAGTTAAGGATCTCTCGATTTCGCGCTCCACATTTAATTGGGGTATTCCAGTTCCGTGGGATACCGATCAAGTTATTTATGTCTGGTTCGATGCGCTTTTGAACTATGCCACTGCAGTCGGGTTAGGCGATGAACCAACTTCTGACGGTGGTAAGAAGTTTGCGCAATATTGGCCAGCAAATGTGCACCTAGTTGGAAAAGATATTTTGCGATTCCATGCCGTCATATGGCCAGCAATGCTTATGGCTGCCGGACTTCCCGTTCCAGAAAAAATCTTTGCCCACGGGTGGCTCTTAGTTGGTGGCGAGAAGATGAGTAAGTCCAAGCTCACCGGTATCGCTCCCAAGGACATTACCGATCACTTTGGCGTCGATGCATTTCGTTATTACTTCTTGCGTGCAATTCCCTTTGGCACCGATGGTTCTTTCTCATGGGAAGATATGGGCGCGCGCTACACCAGCGAGCTTGCAAATGATTTCGGCAACTTGGCCTCACGCATTATTGCCATGATTGAGAAGTACTGTGGTGGAACTGTTCCATCAGTAACTCATGATGTCGGACTAGAAAAAGCACTTACCGAAGCAGTAACAGCCGCCGATAAGGCGATCCTTGCCCTTGATTTCCAAGGCGGAATCGGTGCCATTATGGAATTTTGCAAGCGAGTAAATGGATATGTAACCGAGAAAGAGCCATGGGCGATTGCGAAAGATGAATCTCGCACCGCAGAATTAATGGAAGTTCTCTACAACACCATTGAAGCGGTTCGCGCACTTGCAGTACTACTTCACCCAGTAATGCCAGCCACAACTGAAATTCTCTGGCAGAGCATCGGCGCCGAATCCACTATCGGCCCAATCGCTGATCAGCGAATCTCTCAGGTTGCCGACTGGGGTCAACTTCCTGAGGGAAGCGTTGTGACTAAGGGAGCAGTTCTCTTCCCACGCCTCGAGGAGGCTAAGTAGTTAATGGCAGATCGCCACAATCGGGATATAGATCGCCAGCCCGGACCACTTCCAGAACCACTTGCAGTTTCAACAGTTGACGCACACGCTCACTTAGAAATAGTCACGAATACCGCACCGGATTCTCCCGAAGTTGCACAAGTAATTGCCGATGCTAAATCAGTCGGAGTAGATCGAATCGTTCAGGTGGGTTACTCGGCTGAACAATCTCAATGGTGTGTGGCACTTGCCGAAAAGTATCCCGGAACCGTTCTTGCCGCTGTTGCACTTCATCCTAATGAAGCGCCGGTGGTTGCCGATTTAGAGGCGGATTTAGCAATCATTGAATCCCTTGCAACTCATCCTCGGGTTCGAGCAATTGGTGAGACTGGTCTGGATTTTTTCCGCACCGAGGAAGCCCTTCGCGATAAACAGATCTACTCATTTAAGCGCCATATTGAATTAGCAAAACGTGTTGATAAGGCGCTGGTCATTCATGACCGCGATGCTCACCGTGCCGTGCTAGATACCTTGTTGGAAGTTGGGGCACCTACCAAAACAATCTTCCACTGCTACTCCGGTGATGCCGAAATGGCTCGCGAATGTATCGATGCTGGTTATGTGCTCTCCTTTGCTGGCACCGTTACTTTTAAAAATGCACCTGCACTTCGGGAAGCGGTAAAACTCGTACCTCCAACCCAACTTTTAGTCGAGACTGATTCACCATTCTTAGCTCCGGTACCAAATCGCGGCTCGCTCAATACTCCGGCCCAAATCCCAACAATTCTGAGATTTATCGCAGCCGAGCGCAATGAAGATGTTAACTATTTGGCAGAAGTTGTATCAAACAATGCCGAACGTTTATTTGGATCCTTTAACTAATGTCAGCTCCCGGCCTAC